>NZ_JBMIRS010000036.1:0-20708 GCF_049198005.1 Paracidovorax sp. MALMAid1276
TGCGTGGCGAACTGCGAAGCGTCGGCTTCGTCAGCGTGGGCACCGAAAGAGGCAAAAGCGGCGACGGCAGCGATGGACAGGAAACGTGCGGTGTTGTTCATGGTGTAAATCCTCAAAATTGGATCGGCAAAGCCGGCTCAGGTCACCGGTGTCGGCGTGCCCCTGTGGGCTGCTTCGTCCGGTTTCGGTGAGTCGCCTGTTGAAGGGCTTGGCTCATCGATGGGTTGAACTGTACGCCTCCAAAAGGCCAGAAAAAACTACTCAGTCGCAAACTAACTGTTCCAGTATTGGAAACAATGCGCCTGGAACTTTTGTCGATTCGCTAGAGACGGATGGTTGAAACGACCTGTAACTGCGTTCTGAGGAGATGTATCCGCAAAAACCCTTGTATTCATTTGGGACAATGACAATTCGGTGAATGGGGCCCTTTCGCGGCGGTGGTCCCGGGCCGATCCGCCAGCCTGTGGGGTTTGACCTGCCTCAATTTTTTGTGCAAAGGGCAGGCAGGTGTCAGCCGCGGGCAAGTTGGCGCCCTATAGTCGGAAACCACTTTTTTGTGCTCCTCGCATGACTGACACGCTTGAATCGGCGGGCCCCGATGCCGCTGACAGCCCCCATTACCTGCGCGCGTTGACCGACATGGCCGACCGCCGCACGGTGGTGGCGGGCGCGGCCATCTACAACGACATGGGCGTCAAGCTGGTGGAAAAAGGCGCGCGCATCGACAGTCGCCTGTACGACCGCCTGGTGCAGCACAAGCTGCGCGAGCCCATCGACCGGCATCTTTCCATCGACAACCCTGTGGATGTGCCTGCCCTGGTGGCGGCCGCGTCGGCCCTGGCCGAACAGGACGCGCTGTGCGCCTTGCTGGCCGATGCCTTGGGTTCCACGGGGCGGTTGCTGGCGCCGCTGCGCTCGCTGGCGCTGCCGCCCTCCATGGCCTGCAAGCTCACCGTGATGCGCGAGCAGCGGCCGCAGTTGTTCCAGCACAGCCTGCAGATGATGGCGGTGGCGATCTACCTGGGCATCAAGAGCGGGCTGGGCGAGCGCGATTGCAGCGCCCTGGCGGCGGCGGCCTTGCTGCACGACCTGGGGGTGCTGTACATGGACCCTGTCTGGGACGACCCCGGGCACAAGGTGGTGGGGCCGCAGCGCAAGCATCTCGCCGCGCACCCGATTTCGGCCATGCTGATGATCCGCGACATGCAGGCCTATCCCCCGTCGGTGGCCGTGGCGGTGCTGGAGCACCACGAGCGCATGGACGGCAGCGGCTACCCCCGGGGCCTGTCCGGGGCCGACATCACGCCGCTCGGCCGCATCCTGCTGCTGGCCGAAGTGGTGGCGGCTTTCTATGAAAAATACGAGGACATGCCTGCCCAGCGGCTGTCGCTGGTGCTGCGGCTCAACCATCGCAAGTTTCCTTCTGCCCTGGTGTCGCACATCCTGCCCTTGTTGCGCGAGGAAGTCGCCCGCGACTCGGCGCTGCTGCCTTTGGGCAGCGATGCATCCCAGCAGATCGACCTGCTGGCAGAAGCCTTCGCCTACTGGGACCAGCTCAAGGCGGCCTTGCCCGGCGGGCAGGGCGGAGCAGCCGGGCCTGCGGCACCCCGGGGCACGCCCACCGGGGCCTTCGCCTTTGCCGATGCGCGCCTCATGGCCTTGCAGAAAGCCTTGATCGAAGCCGGCTCCCACCCCCGCCACCAGGGCGAGCTGATCGCCCAGCTTCAAGGCGACGTGCTGGGCATGGCCGAGGTAGGCCTGGTGGGGCGTGAAGCCCTGTGGCAGCTGCAAAGCATCCTGAACGCCAGCCACCGCCGCTGGCCCCGCCTGGCCGACCGCGCCACTCCCGAAGACGCAGCACTGGCCGACTGGTGCGAATGGGTGGCAAGAAAGCTGTAGCCCCGGGAAGAGGCCCGCCCCCCAATGGGCACCACAGGGTTTTGAATACTGGTTATATTTACAGTATTTGTGGACCTTGAATTGCTGTCTTCCCATGTCTGCTGCACCACGCCCCTTGCTGCGGGTTGCGTCCCCTTTGCCGTCGGCGGTGCCGGGGGTGTGGCACGCCGACACGCTGGGGCGGGGTCCGCAGGCGGTGCAAGCCACGGGTTATGGGGTGCTGGATGCGCAACTGCCCGGGGGCGGCTGGCCCGTGGGGGCGTTGAGCGAAGTGGTGCAGCCGCTGGCCGGGCTGCATGAATGGCCCTTGCTGCTGCCGGCCCTGGCGCAGGCGGTGGCCGTGCGCGCCGGGGCGGTGGTGGTGGTGGCGCCACCGTGCGAGCCTTTTGGTCCGGGCCTTGCCGCCCGGGGGCTGCCTGCCGGGCGGCTGTGCGTGGTGCGGGCCCCCCAGCCGCAGGTTGCGTTGTGGGCGGCAGAGCAGGCACTGCGCTGCCGCGATGTGCTGGCCGTGATGGCCTGGCTGCCCCAGGCCCCGCCGGCGGCCCTGCGGCGCCTGCAGCTGGCTGCGGCGCAGCAGCAGCAATTGCTGTGGGTGTTTCGCGGAGCGCAGGCCGCTTGCCAGGCCTCGCCGGCCTTGCTGCGGCTGCAGCTGGATGGAGCCCCGTGGCCTGGGGGCAGCGCGGCGGCGCCGGGCCTGCAGGTCCACATCCTCAAGCGCCGGGGCCCGCCGCTGGAGCACGCGCTGCACCTGCCCGCCTGCCACCCCCGGCTGGCCCAGGCGCTGGGGGCGCAGGCGGCCCGCCGGCAGGCCGCGCAGGCCGATGCCGACCGCCTGCTGCGCGGCATCCCCACACCCGGCCTGGGCGCAGACCGCGCTCTGGCCTTGCTGCCCCCGCGTCCGGCCCTGGCGCTGGTGCCTTCCCGCACCGCCCGCCAGGCTTTGGATCAGCCGCTCTGAGCCATGCACTGGATCGCTTTGCCTCTGCCCGGTGGGTGCGGGCCCTCCGCCGCCTCCGCCGCCTCCGCCGCAACTGCCGCCTCTGCGGCCTCTGCCGCTGAAAGCGGGCGGCTGGACCCGGCTGCCACGGCTTGGTGGGCCTTGCGCTTCACACCCCGCGTGGCGCTGGTGGATGGCGAGGCGGTGCTGCTGGAGGTGTCCACCACCGAGCGGCTCTGGGGCGGGCGGCAGGCCCTGCATGCGCAGGTGCTAGAGGGTTGGGCCACAACCTGTGCGGCGCAGGAGGCGGGCGCTGGAGGGGTATCGACTGCCACCCCGCCGTTGCCCGCCTGCGGCTGCGGCGCCACCGCGCTGGCAGCGCAGGCCCGGCTGCGCATGGCGCTTGCGGCGCCTCCCGGTGGGGCCGTGCGCCGCGAGCCCTTGCTGGAGCACCTGCCCCTGCACACCCTCACGGCGCTGCGCCCGCACGTGGCGGCCCTGGAGCGCATGGGCTGCCGCACCTGGGGCGCGCTGCGGGCACTGCCCCGGGCCGGCGTGGCGCGGCGCATCGGCGCGGCGGCCCTGCGCGTGCTGGACCAGGCCTGGGGCGATGCGCCCGAAGCCCTCCGCTGGGTGGAGCTGCCCGAGCAGTTCGTGCTGTCCGCCGAACTGCCCGCCCTGGCCGAAACCGCCGATGCGCTGCTGTGGAGCGCCCACCGTGGCCTGGCCGCCCTGCAGAGCTGGCTGCAGGCACGGCAACAGGGCGCCCTGGCGCTGGAGCTGGCCTGGCGCCACGACCTGCGGCGCGTGGACGGCGTGGCCATTGCGCCCACCCAGGCGCTGACGGTGCGCACTGCCCAGCCCACGCAGGACATGCCCCACCTGCGGCGCCTGCTGGCCGAAAACCTGGCGCGCACGCCACTCGCGGCCCCGGCCAATCACATCACGCTGCGCCTGGTCGAATCGGACCCGCTGCCGCACCGCACCGCCAGCCTGCTGCCCCCGGCCGACCGGCCCGGCGCGGGGCCGCCCCCGGCCGGTGGCGCCACCGCCGAACCCGGCGAAGCCCTGCACCAGTTGCTGGAGCGCCTGGCCGCCCGCCTGGGGGCCGACCAGGTGCAGGCCCCCGTGCTGCAGGCAGACCACCGGCCCGAGCGCATGCAGCAATGGCGCCCGGCACCCCGGGTGCTGGATGCCGCCGCTGCGCCCACCGTGCCGGCGGGGCCGCATGCCCCCGACGGCACGCTGTGGCCCACCTGGCTGCTGCCCGTGCCCCGGCGCCTGGCCGTGCAGGGCAGCCGCCCTTGCCACCACGGGCTGCTGCGCCTGCTGGCCGGGCCCCACCGTTTCGAGGCCGGTTGGTGGTCAGCGCCGCAGGAGGGGGCCGACCGCACCAGCGGTCCCGCGCACGCCCGTCACCCCGGCCAGGGCCTGGCCTTGCGCGACTACTTCGTGGCCTACAACGACGCGGCCGGCCTGGTCTGGATCTTCCGCGAACGGCTGCCAGCCCCGGCTGGCCAGGACACGACGACAGCCCCCGCGACCGTGCCCACCCCGCCGCGCTGGTTTCTGCACGGCTTCTTCGGATGAGGGGAATGCCATGAGCCCGAAGAAACCCCTGCAGCCGCCCGGCCACCCGGGCCACCGCGACGCCCCGGCCCCCTCAACCGCAGCGGCAGCCACAGCGGCAGTCCGGGGCGCCAGCCTGCCGCTGCCGGGCTATGCCGAACTGCACTGCCTGTCCAACTTCAGCTTCCAGCGCGGTGCATCGCACCCGGGCGAGCTGGTGCGGCGCGCGGCCGAGCTGGGCTACCAGGCCCTGGCGCTGACCGACGAATGCTCCGTGGCTGGCGTGGTGCGCGCCCGTGAGGCCGCCCGGCGCACTGGCTTGCATCTCATCGTGGGCAGCGAATTTCTCTGGGGCCACCTGCGCCTGGTGGCCCTGGCGCGCGATGCGCAGGGCTGGGGCAACCTGTGCGAATTCATCACGGCCGCCCGCGCGGCTGCGCCCAAGGGCCAGTACCGCGTGGGGCCGGGCAGCCCCTGGCACCTGCTGCAGGGCTGCGAGCTGCTGCTGGCCCCGTGCCGGGAATGCTTCGATGCTTCTGATTTGATAGCTGTCAGCGCTTGTCTGATAAGCGCTAAAGGCCAATTTGATTCAAATTTTGAAGGCCATTTGTGGCTGGCTGTGGAACTGCACCTGGCCCCCGACGACGGCCTGTGGCTGGCCACGCTGCAGCGCGCCGGCGCCGAGCTGGGCCTGCCCCTGGTGGCCGCAGGCGACGTGCACATGCACGCCCGCTCGCGCAAGCCCCTGCAGGACGTGATCACCGCCGTGCGCCTGGGCCGCAGCGTGGCCGATTGCGGCTTTGCGCTGCAGCCCAATGCCGAGCGCCACCTGCGCCGGCGCGTGCGGCTGGCCAGCCTGTACCCGCCCGAACTGCTGGCCGCCACGCTGGTGGTGGCGGGGCGCTGCACCTTCAGCCTGGACGAGATCCAGTACCAGTACCCGCAGGAAACCGTGCCCCCGGGCATGACGCCCACCCAGGCGCTGGACTGGCTGGTGCAGTTGGGGCTGCAGGGCGAATACCCGCTGGGCGCGCCCGAAAGGGTGCAGGCCCAGATCCGCAAGGAGCTCGATCTGATCGCGCACTGCCGGTACGAGATGTACTTCCTCACCGTGCACGACATCGTGCGCTATGCGCGCAGCCAGGGCATCCTGTGCCAGGGGCGTGGGTCGGCCGCCAACTCGGTGGTCTGCTACATGCTGGGCATCACCGCCGTGCCGCCCGAGAACACCCATCTGCTGTTCGAGCGCTTCATCAGCAAGGAGCGCAAGGAGCCGCCGGACATCGACGTGGACTTCGAGCACGACCGGCGCGAAGAGGTCATCCAGTACATCTACGACAAATACGGCCGCGACCGCGCCGCCATCGCCGCCGTGGTCACCACCTACCGCACCCGCAGCGCCCTGCGCGACGTGGGCAAGGCCCTGGGCGTGGCGCCCGCGCTGGTGGACGCGTTTGCCAAAGACCACCACTGGTTCGACGAGGACATTGCGGCCGATCGCCTGCAGGCGCTGGCGCAGGCGGTGGACGCGCCGCTGCACCGGCACACCGCCCAGCTGTGGCTGGAGCTGGCGGGCGACCTCATCGGCTTTCCGCGCCACCTGAGCCAGCACGTGGGGGGCTTTGTGCTCACCCAGGGCAAGCTCACCCGGCTGGTGCCGGTGGAGCCCGCCAGCATGGAAAACCGATCCGTCATCCAGTGGGACAAGGACGACCTGGACGACATGGGCCTGCTCAAGGTCGACGTGCTGGCCCTGGGCATGCTCAGCGCGCTGCGCCGTTGCCTGAACCTGCGCGCACTGCTGCGCGGCGAGCGCTGGGGCCTGAAGGACATCCCGCACGAAGACCCCGCCACCTACGACATGATCTGCGCCGCCGACACCGTGGGCGTGTTCCAGATCGAAAGCCGCGCCCAGATGAGCATGCTGCCGCGCCTGCAGCCGCGCGAGTTCTACGACCTGGTGGTCGAGGTCGCCATTGTGCGGCCCGGGCCCATCCAGGGCGGGATGGTGCACCCCTACCTCAAGGCGCGCGAGCGCAAGCGCCGGGGCCTGCCGCTGGAGCTTGAAAAACCCGAGCTGGAAGAGGCCCTGGCGCGCACGCTGGGGGTGCCCATCTTTCAGGAACAGGTCATGCAGATCGCGATGATCGCTGCAGGGTTCTCGGCGGGCATGGCCGACGACCTGCGCCGCTCCATGGCCGCGTGGAAGCGCAAGGGCGGGGTGCACCGCTTCGAGCGCCCCCTGATCGGTGGCATGGAAGCGCGCGGCTACCGCACCGAATTTGCCCAGGCCATCTTTCAGCAGATGCTGGGCTTTGGCGAATACGGATTTCCTGAAAGCCATGCCCACAGCTTTGCGTTGCTGGCCTATGCCAGCAGCTGGCTCAAGTGCCACGAGCCTGCGGCCTTTCTGGCCGCGCTGCTCAACTCGCTGCCCATGGGCTTCTACACCGCCTCGCAGCTGGTGCAGGACGCGCGCCGCCACGGTGTGCGCGTGCTGCCCATCGACGTGACCGTGAGCGACGTCGATTGCACGCTGGAGGGTGGGCTGGAGCCGCTGCGTCCCCACAAGGGCCTGCCCGCGCCGCCGATGCCCCAGCCCGCCGTGCGCCTGGGCCTTTGCCTGGTGGGCAGCCTGCACAAAGAGGCCGTCAAGCGCCTGGTGCAGGCGCGCCTGGCGGGCCCCGCCTTTGCCGGCACCGAAGACCTGGCCCTGCGCGCACAACTGAGCCAGCAGGACCTGCAGGCCCTGGCCGCCGCCGACGCACTGGCCAGCCTGGCAGGCCACCGCCGCCAGCAGATGTGGGAGGCCGCCGCGCAGCACACCGCGCCGCCACTGCTGCGCGATGTGCCGGTCAACGAAGCCCCGCTGGAGCTGCCCGCTGCGCCCGAGGGCGAAGAAATCCTGTTCGACTACGCCGCCACCGGCCTTACGCTGCGCCGCCACCCCCTGGCGCTGCTGCGCCCGCGCCTGGAACACTGGCGCCTCAAGACGGCACTGCAGCTGAGCCACGTGCCCCACGGCCGCAAGGTGCGCGCCTGCGGCATCGTCACCGTGCGGCAGCGGCCCGGCACCGCCAAGGGCACCATGTTCGTCACGCTGGAAGACGAAACCGGCCCGGTCAACGTGATCGTCTGGCCCGCCATGGTGGACGCCTGGCGCAATGCGCTGCTGCGCTCGCAGCTGCTGGCCGTCGAAGGGATGTGGCAATGCAGCGTGCCGCAAGGCGATCAGGGCGAGCCGGGCGGGAAGGCGCAACACGCCGTGGTGCGCCACCTGGTGGCCCAGCGCTTCAAAGATCTCACGCCCCTGCTGGGCCGCCTGGGGCAGGCGCTGCAGGGCAGCCGGGATTTCCACTGACCGCCCAGGCCCCCCGGCCGCGCCATCACCGCTCCAGCAGATAGGCGTGCGGGTCGATGAAAAACGCCTTCTTGTAACCCTGCGTGGAACCGTCCATCTTCCACGGCGCAGGCAGCAGGCGCACGATGGAATAGTGCAGATGGGGCGGTTTGCCCTGCGCGTTGCCAGTGGCGCCCAGCGTGCCGATGGCCTCGCCGGACGCCACCGGCGATAGCACACGGGCACTGATCGCATCCAGGTGCGCAAAGTAGTGCAGCCGCCAGCGCGGCCCCAGCACCAGCACCACCTTGCCGCCCTTGGCCAACTCGCCCGCAAACACCACCACGCCATCGGTGGTGCTCAGCACGGGCGTACCGGTCTTCCCAAAGATGTCGATGCCTTTGTGCACGCCCGAAGTGCCCCAGGGCTCGAACCAGAACGATCGGGCATTCCAGTCGCGTGCCGACGCACCAGCCACAGGAATGCGGATGCGCTCAGGCAGCACCAAGCCCAGCACCAGAAGGCCCAGCACGCACAGCAAAGCCCATCGCAGGGGGCGCGGAAAAGAGGGTCGAGGCATGAAAGAAAACCGCAGCCGCCGGGGGCTGCGGGTGAAACACGAGGGAAGCCGAGGGAAGGGCGATTATTCCCTGCCCGAGATCCTTACCGCGCCGGTGCCGACGCGCCCCCCGCCGGGCGCCGCGCGGCCTGCGATGCCGTGCCGGCGGCGCCTTGCGCACCGGGCTTGACGGGCTGCTGGGCCAAGTCCAGCAGCGGCTTGCAGTGCGTGTCGTCATCGGCCGCAGGTACGGTGATGGGCACCAGCGCCAGCGCTGCGGGCGCAGCCACGGCCGCCACCACGGCGGCGCCTGCGCGCAGCAGCAGCGGGCCGGCTTCCACGCCGATGTCGGGGTTGCCGAACGTGCCCTTCACATACAGGGGCGAGCGCAGGGAGAGGAACTTCCACTCCAGCGACTGGGGCTTGATGCGCAGGTTCATGGCTTCGGTGCCCAGGTCGATGGTGCCCGTGGCTTCCACGATCGCGTCGTCGGTGCTCATCTTCACCACCCGTGTCGTGGCCAGGCCATCCACCACGGTGAAATCGGCCACGGCGCAGCGCAGGTGCACCTCTTTGTCCTCGCCGAACAGGCGGCCCACGATGATGCTGCCCACGTTGAGCGCTGCCAGGTCCAGCATCTGCTTGCTGAGCACCCCTTCGCGCACATACAGCCGCATCTCGCCCGTGCCCTGGCCCAGCAGCCCGGCCGCGCTGTTGCCACGGCTGCTCAAGGCGATGGCCCCGTCCATGCGGCCAAAACTTTTCTTCATGAGCTGTACCTTGGGAAACAGCTCTGACAGCTGCAGCCCCTGCACGGTGCCCCGGATCTGGGCCTTGAGGGGGGGCGCGCGCCCGTCGATGCTGACCTGCGACTCGATGCGGCCCTGCGCCACGCCGAAGGTCAGCGGGGCGAGCTTGAGCTGGGCGTCCTGCATCACCGCGTGCACGCTCAGGTCCTGCAGCGGCAGGCTCTCGGGGCGAACGATGTGGCGGCCCTTGAACACGATGTCCATGTCCATGGCGTTCCAGCGCTCGGCCGCAAATTTCGAATCGGGCAGCACCTTGCCACGGCCCTTGCCCGCCGCCTCGCGGCCCCGGTGGCTGTTGTCGGGCTTGTTGGTGCCCAGCGTGGGGCCCAGGTCCGCCAGGCGCAATTGCTGCGACGTCATGTGGCCCGTGAGGCGCGGGCGGGGCTTGCCGGAGGTGTACTTCAGCGTGCCTTGCAGATCGCTCTCGCCCACCCGGCCGCGGAAGTTGCTGTATTCCCACACGGCGCGTTCGGGCTCCAGGCTGCCGGTGAGGTGGCCGCGTGTCCTGAACGGCGGCGTGTTGGGCAGCACCAGCCCCGTCACCTCGTACAGGTCGGCCATGCTGTTGGCCTTCAGCGCCACGTCAAAGTCCAGGCCTGACAGCGCGCCAGGATTGGCCAGAATGCCTTCGGCCGACAGCGCCACGCTGCCACCGCTCAGCTCCACCTTCAGGGGGTAGTCCACCACCTTGTCGCGCAGGCTGATGACCTGCCCGGCCAGGCCGCTGCCCCGCACCTGGGCCTTGGCCAGACGGCCTTCCAGCGTGAAGCGCAGGCCGTAGTCCGGCCGCGCGGCAGGGTTGCGGGCTGGGGATGTGGAGGACGCTGCGGCGGCGGGTGGCGCAGAAGACGCAGCATCGGCCGCAGCCGTTGCAGCCGAACCGGCCTCCCGGGGCGCAGCCACCGCCAGGGCCGGGTCACCCGACTCCAGGCTGTCCACGGCGGCGCGCAGGTCAATGTCCTTCAAGGCGTCGGCATAGGCCAGTTGGCCCGCACTGATGACAAGGCGGTCCACATCGAAGGTCCAGCGGCCGCGCGGGGCCTCTGCGTCCTTGCGCTTGAAGGTCCAGTTGTTCGTACCGTCGTCAGTGCGCGCAAACGCAAAGTCGGGTTGCTGCAGCGCGACGGTGTCGATCCAGAAGTGGCGCGCCAGTAGCGGCCACAGCCGCACGCTGGCCGTGGCCTTGCCGATGCGGGCCATGGTGGCGTTGACGGGTTCGACTTCGTTGGGTTCGCTGGAGGCCTTTCGGGTGGCGGCATTCTTTGCGGGCTTGCGTGCGAAGGGAGGCGCGAACCCTGCGGGGTTGTCCATCTCCAGGCGCTCTGCGGTCATGGTGACGCCGGGAATCCAGCGGCGCCAGCCATCGTCCAGCGGCTGGGGCCAGCGCCACGTGGCGGTCAGCGGCCCCTGAATCTCAAACCGTCGGCCCGTGGCTTCGCTCACCTTTTTATTCACCCAGGGCTTTGCACGCTCCAGCTGGGTCAGCGCCAGCGTGGCCGCCACCGCCAGCGCCACCACCAGCCCGCCGGTTATTAAAAGCACCAGGACGACAAGCCTGCGTACCTTGTCCGAACGCCAGGCTGTGCGCACGGAAGCGGGTGCGGGCGCAGACGACGCAGGAGGAGGTGAAGAAGAGGGTGAGGGCGGCGCAGGCTGCGCAGGGGTTTGGGGCTCTGGCATGGCAGCACCATGCTAGGCGGGGCGCTTGCAGGCGCGGCATCAGACAAAGGCGACAAAAGCGCACGCAGGGCGAGTCACGCCCTTGTCCTACACAGGGACCGCTGCCCGGGGTGCAGCGCTGCTACAGCACCACGAACAGCTTCTCGCGCAGCTCCGGCAGGCGCTTGAGCCCGATGGCGCTGGCCGAGAGGGTTTCGACCCAGTGGGGGTACACCTGGCGCAGCTGTTCGCTGCTGCGGCAGGCATGGATGGATTCCAGCAGCGAGATGCGGTTGTGGTGCCCGAAGATGCTGTTGACCGTGTTGGTCATGAAGTTGCGCGCCATGTCCAGCTCCTTGGCGCTGCGGGTGTCGGCCGGCGGCAGGCCGGCGAGGTCGTCGGTCGCCGCTTCCACCGGAGATTTGGGGGCGGCCGGGGCGGACGGGGCGGTGCGGGCCCGCGCCCGCGGCTCGATGCAGCCGTGGGCGATCAGCTCGTCAAACAGACTCGCCAGATCATGGCCTGCAACGAACACTTCCAGGTCCTTGCCCGAGCGCTGCCCATCCACCAACAGCAACAGCCGACGCACCAGAGGAGCCAGCCCCAGGGAGCGCGTCTGGATTTCCTGTTGGCCCGAGGCCGTTTTGGCGTAGATGGTGTGGAGGTGGTCGATGAAGGCTTCTGCCATGGAGTGCAATGGGTGGGGCTGTGGAGCGGCCAGAACGGGAAGTGGGTGCCGGGATGGCAAGTCGACACACAGTGTTACCAGATCACCCGGGGATGCCATCGGTGTTTTTACCGAGCGGCGCTGCGGGTTCTCTACCGCTAATTCGGGCGCATAAACTGAGATGTTTTTGCCTTTCAGCGCTTATCTGTAAACATTTCATAGCTATCATTTTTGCAATCGATGGTGCAGCATTCGCGCCTACAATCCGCCTCCCATGTCCCACCCCCGCCGACCTGACCTTCTGCCCCTGCGTGCGGGTGTGAGCCCGAGTTGCGTGGTGCTTCCGTCCAGAGGCCAGGCGGGTGACAGCGTGCTGGATTTCCTGGCCCGGCGCCTGTCCGCAGTGTCGCGGCAGGAGTGGCTCGAACGCATGCAGGCGGGTGACGTGGTGGATGCCCAGGGCCGTCCGGTAGCGCCCGAAAGGGCGTTTGAAGGCGGGCTGCGGCTGTATTACTACCGGCACCTCGCGCACGAGCCCGCCCCGCCGTTCAGCGAATCCGTGCTCTATCAGGACGAGCACCTGCTCGTGGCAGACAAGCCGCATTTCATGCCGGTCACGCCCTCGGGGCGCTATCTGCACCACACCCTGCTGGTGCGCCTGAAGCACCAGCTCGGCCTGCCCGACCTGTCGCCCCTGCACCGCATCGACCGCGACACCGCCGGACTGGTGCTTTTTTCGGTGCAGCCGCACACCCGGGGCGCCTACCAGGCCTTGTTCCGCGACCGCCGCATCACCAAGCATTACGACGCCATAGCCCCCTGGCGCCCGGACATCGCCTTTCCGCGCGACCACGTCAGCCGCATGGAAGAAAGCCCGCAGTTCTTTCGCATGCACGAGGTGCCGGGCGAGCCCAACAGCCACACCCGCATCGAACTGTGCGAGGTGGCGCCTTCGCGCCAGTGGGCGCGCTACCGGCTCACGCCCATCACGGGCAAGCGCCACCAGCTGCGGGTGCACATGGCGGCGCTGGGGCTGCCCCTGCGCAACGATGCGTTCTACCCCGAGGTGAACGACCCGCCCGAGGGCGACTACTCGCGCCCGTTGCAGTTGCTGGCGCGGGTGCTGGCGTTTGACGACCCGGTGACCGGCGAGCCGCGGCGGTTTGAAAGCACGCAGCGGTTGAGTCTGGCCGAGGCGTTTGCGATCTAGAAATGTCCGGCATGAGCCTTGCGAGACCGCACCATTACGGACCGCAACGAATTGCGTAGGGTTTACCACTAGTAACACAGTCGAGCCTGGGGCGCACGCTGTGGCCCTTGCATGCCACATGGCATTGCGCGGTGTTTGGTTTTCACGCACCGATCCGTTAACTTTGCGGGCTTTTTCCGGGCAGAGGGTCCGGAGTCCGCCCGGGAAAACAACAATGACCCCCACCACCCCCACGATCACTTCGTCCCTGCGCCGCTCGGTGGCGTTCAAGCTGTCACTGGCGGCCGTGCTCAGCCTGCTGCTGGTGCTGCTGGTCACCATGGGCATGGTCAGCGCTATGTTGTGGCAGGACTTCGGCCGCATGTCGCGTGCTGACGCCCAGCAGCATGCCGCCCAGCTGCGCACCCTGGTGCAGACCTTCGACGAGACCGCGCAGGAACAGGCCAAGCGCGACTTCACCCTGTTCAAGTCCAACTTTGCGGGCGAGTTCACGCTGGGCGAAGCGCCGGGTGCCGACGGCAAGCCGGAGGCCACGCTGGACTTTGGCGGCACGCCGCTGAACGGAAACTTCGAGGGGGTCGACCGGTTCACCAAGGACAGCATGGGTGCCGTGGCCACCATCTTTGCGCGCACGGGCGACGACTATGTCCGCGTCACGACTTCGCTCAAGAAGCAGGACGGAGAGCGCGCCTACAAGACCCTGCTCGATCGCAAGCACCCGGCTTACGAGCTGATGAACGAGGGCAAGACCTTCATCGGCCGGGCCAATCTGTTCGGCCGCGAATACATGACGGTGTACGAGCCCATCCGGCAAGGCAATCGCACCATCGGCATCCTGTTCATCGGTTCGGACATCAGCCCCATCCTGGGCAAGCTCACCTCGGTGATGGCGGGGCAGAAGCTGTTTGCCACCGGCGCGGTGTATGCGGTCAACGTCTCGTCCGGTGCTGCGCGCGGCAGCGTACTGGGCCTGCCGGGCGCGCAGGCGGGCCTGAAGCTGGACGAGAAGGCGGACGACGCCAAGGCCTGGCTCGCATCGGTCTCGGCCATCGAGCAGGCAGGTGACTTCGAATCCTCGTGGTCGCCCCGCAGCACCAGCAGCACCGGCAGCTCCAGCGGCAGCGGCCAAACCGGCACGCGCTATGTGGCGGTAGAACGCTACAAGCCCTGGAACTGGGCCATCGTGGCCGAAGCGCCGGTGTCCGAGATGATGGCGGAGGCACGCGGCGTGCTCGCCTGGCTGTGGCTGGGCGTGCTGGTGGCGCTGGTGCTGCTGGCCGTGGTGCTGGTGGCTGCCACGCGCCGGATGGTCGGGGCGCCGGTGCAGGCGCTGAGCACGGCGCTGGGCCACCTTGCGCAGGGCGATCTCACGCACGCCGTGTCACTGCGGTCCGGCGACGAGATCGGGCGCCTGGCCCAGGCCATGGAGGGCTTTCGCTCTCGCCTCGTCGCAAGCCTGGGCACCGTGCGCACCAGCGCCGACAGCGTGTCTGCTGCCAGCACCGAGATCGCACAGGGCAACCAGGATCTTTCGGGCCGCACCGAGTCCCAGGCCAGCTCGCTGGAAGAGACCGCTGCCAGCATGGAGCAGCTGGGCGCCACCATCCGCCACAACGCCGACAGCGCGAGCCAGGCGAACCAGCTGGCCGTCGATGCCAGCCGCGTGGCTGCGCAGGGCGGCGACGTGGTCTCCAAGGTGGTCAGCACCATGCAGGACATCCACACCAGCAGCCAGAAGATCGCCGACATCATCGGCGTGATCGACTCCATCGCGTTCCAGACCAACATCCTCGCGTTGAATGCCGCCGTGGAAGCCGCGCGCGCCGGCGAGCAGGGCCGGGGCTTCGCCGTGGTGGCCAGCGAGGTGCGCAACCTGGCCGGGCGCAGTGCCGAGGCCGCGCGCGAGATCAAGGCCCTCATCGGCGCGTCGGTGGAGCGGGTGGAATCCGGTGCGCGCCTGGTGCAGAACGCGGGCAGCACCATGGACGAGATCGTGGGCTCGGTGCAGCGCGTGGGCGACATCATTGGCGAGATCACGGCGGCTTCGGGCGAGCAGTCGGACGGCATCGGCCAGGTCAACACCGCCGTGAACCAGCTCGACCAGATGACGCAGCAGAATGCCGCGCTGGTGGAGCAGTCGGCCGCAGCGGCCCAGAGCCTGCGCGAGCAGGCCGGGCGCCTGGCGGGCGCGGTGCAGGTGTTCAAGCTCACGCGAGGCGACGGCGGGCCTGCAGAACGCGCCGCGTCGCTGCCGCCGCCTCCGCAGGCGCCGCAGCTGCAGTAGCCTGCGGCCGGGAGCAAGCAGGCCGCAAGCAGGCCGCAAGCGGGCCGAGACCGGGCGCCGGGGTCCGCGCATCCAGAGGTTTGCGCCGGGCGGCCCTTGGTTTATGCTGGCCTGATCCTGCACCCACCCCCCTGCGCCGCACCCTGCCCCATGGTTGCCCACATCCCCACCATCCTGGCGACGATCATCGCCAGCTCGCTCATGATGGCTGCGTCCATGGCGGTGGTGGGCCGCAGGCGGCGCCGCGACGGCCTGAACCTCTGGGCGGCCGCGCTGCTGGTCAATGCGCTCGGGCACCTGCTGCTCATCCTGCGCGGGCAGGTGCCCGACTTCCTCTCCATCGTGGTGGGCAACCTGCTGCTGTCCAGTGTGTTCGTCGGCATGATCGCGGCGATCTACCAGTTCCAGGGGCGGCCCGTCCGCTGGCTGCTGCTGCTGCTGCCGCCGGCGCTCGTCACCGGCTTCGTCATTTTCTTCATCACGAATTTCGCGGCCCGCGTGGGATTTGTGGGTGCCGTCATCGGTCTGCAGGCCGTGTGGGCGCTGGCCACCGTGCTGGAGCGGCGCCACGCCACGGTGGGGCGCGGGCAGTGGCTGCTGGTGGCCGGCCTGGCGCTGGAGGCCGCCGTGCTGCTGGGCCGTTCGGCGCTGGCCTTCGCGGTGCTGGGCGGCGAGGAGGGCATCCTGCGCCACATCGCGCTGCAGACGCTCACGTTCTTTGGCACCTTCTCGGTGGTGCTGGTCAGCTCCATGGGCTTTGTCTTCATGTCGCGCGACCGCGCCGATGAGGACAACCGCGTGATGGCGGCGCTGGACCCGCTCACGGGCGTGGCCAACCGCCGCGCGCTCATTGCCGCGCTGGACCGCGACGTGGCGCGGGCCGTCCGCATGCGCGAGCCCATGGCGCTCATGATGGTGGACATCGACCACTTCAAGGACGTGAACGACCAGTATGGCCACCCGGTGGGCGACCAGGTGCTGTGCAGCGTGGTGCAAGTGCTGCGGGGGCGGGTGCGCGCGCAGGATCTGGTCGGCCGGTATGGGGGCGAGGAGTTCATGGTGGTGCTGCCCGACACGCACCTTGCGGGCGCCGAGCAGCTGGCGCGCGAGCTGTGCAAGGCGGTGGAGGTGTCGCGCTGCCGGGTGGACTGCATGGAGCGCACCGAGCTCTCTGTGACGGTCAGCATCGGCGTGTTCGGCGGGCGCCTGGAGCCGGGCGACAGCTGGGACATGCTGATCGCCGCGGCAGACCGCGCGCTGTACCAGGCCAAGAACAACGGGCGCAACCGCGTCGAGGTGGCCACCAGCCTGCGCCGCCCCGTCTCGCAGCTCGCGGCCAAAGGCAATCCCGAGACGCTGCCCACGTCTTCCTACTGATTCGTGGCGCCCACGCGGGCCTTGTGGTCGAATGCGGGTTTTGGTCCACAAGACCGCCCCCACGTCCCAGGAGAGCCGCCATGAATGCCCGAGTCCCCGCCCACGCCCTGCAACCCGATCTGGCCCTCGAACGGGTCAGCCAGGTCTGGGACAACGACATCGTTCGCCAGCTCACCGACTACATTGCCATCCCCGCCAAGTCCCCCATGTTCTCGCCCGACTGGGCCGAACAGGGCCTGCTGGACACCGTGGTGCGCAACGCCGCCGCCTGGGTCGAATCGCAAAAGGTCGACGGCCTCAAACTTGAAGTGGTGCGCCTCGAAGGACGCACCCCGGTGCTGTTCTTCGAGATCGATGCCACCCAGGCGGGTGCGACCGACACCGTGCTGATGTACGGCCACCTGGACAAGCAGCCCGAATTCAGCGGCTGGCGCAACGACCTCGGCCCCTGGACGCCCAAGTACGAAGACGGCAAGCTCTACGGCCGGGGCGGCGCCGACGACGGCTACGCGGTCTACGCCAGCATCGCCGCCGTGCAGGAGCTGAAGCGCCAGAACGTGCCCCACCCGCGCATCGTGGGCCTGATCGAAACCTGCGAGGAAAGCGGATCGCGCGACCTGCTGCCCTACATCGAGGCCTTGAAGCCCCGCATGGGCAACGTGGCGCTGGTGGTGTGCCTGGATTCGGGCGCGGGCAACTACGACCAGCTGTGGCTCACCACCAGCCTGCGCGGCATGGCCACCGGCACGCTCAAGGTCGAGATCCTCACTGAAGGCATTCACTCGGGCGACGCCTCGGGCCTGGTGCCTTCGTCGTTCCGCATCATGCGCCAGGTGCTCGACCGGCTGGAGGACAGCAAGACCGGCCGCCTGCTGCCCGCCAGCTTCCACTGCGACGTGCCGGCCGACCGCCTGGCGCAGGCCCGCGCCACCGCCGCCATCCTGGGCGAAGAGGTGTACCGGCGCTTTCCCTGGGCGCACTACGACTGCGGCGGCTCCACCACCTTCGCGCTGCCCACCACCACCGACCCGGTGCAGGCCCTGCTCAAGCGCACCTGGGAGCCCACGCTGTCCGTGACCGGCGCCGAGGGCTTCCCGGCGCTGCAGGACGCAGGCAACGTGCTGCGCCCCTACACCGCCTTCAAGCTCAGCCTGCGCCTGCCGCCCCTGGTGGACGCCGCAGCGGCTGTGCAGGAGCTCAAGGCCCTGCTGGAAGACAACGCGCCCTACCAGGCCAAGGTCACCTTCCAGGGCCTGAGCGGCGCCACCGGCTGGAACGCGCCCGGCACCACGCCGTGGTTCGAAGACGCGCTCAACGCCGCATCGCAGGCCCACTTCGGCGCGCCCTGCGGCTACATCGGCCAGGGCGGCACCATCCCGCTCATGAACATGCTGAGCGAAGGTTTTCCCACCGCGCAGATGATGGTCTGCGGCGTGCTGGGCCCCAAGAGCAACGCGCACGGGCCCAACGAGTTCCTGCATGTGCCCTACGCCAAGAAGCTCACGGCCGCCGTGGCGCAGGTGATCGCGGCGCTCGCGCAGAACGCCCAGGCACCCGCCGCAGCGGCCTGACGGCGCCGCACGACGGGCGCGGCGGCTTCGCCTTTGCCTTGAACTCCTGGAGAGGGCCTCACCATGACCAGTAAACGCGGGTTTCTGCAGGCATGTGCTGCCTGCGCCCTGGGTGCCGCGTCTGGCGCCGTGCCCCAGGCCCTGGCACAACCCGCCGCCGCGCCGCCGGGCCCGAAGCACACGCTGACCGGCACCGACAGCGAGGGCAAGCCCATCGCCCTCACGGACTTCGCGGGCAAGGTGTGCCTGGTGAGCTTTTTCACCGCAGGGTGCGCGCTGTGCACCCACGAGCTGCGGCTGTTGCGCGAGTTCTATACCAACAACCGCCACCGCGACTTCGTGCTGCTGGGTGTCAACCTCGACGAAAAGCGGGCGGACTTCGCGCAGTACATCGAGCTGCTGAAGGTCTCCGTGCCGCCCGAGCAGCGCTTTCCGATCGCCTGGCGCGGTGCCGGCGGACACCAGGACAGTTTTGGCGCCATCACCCGGCGCCCCACGCACTACGTGCTCAACCGCCAGCACCAGCAGGTGCTTCGGCGCGAGGGCAACTTCCTGCCCACCGACTGGGACGACCTCTGGACTTCGCTCGCCTGAGTCGCGGCCGGGGCGGAGTGCGGCCCGCCCCGGCGGCGCGGCCATTTTGTCCTTCGAGATCACCCAGGGGCGGGGTATGCTGCCTCACCCCGTGTACGACACTGTGCCCGCAATGATTGCTGAAGAACTCGCTCCCTCCACCCTCACCACCTTCACCGCCGGAGACGGCGAGAACCTGGCCGTGCAGGACTGGCCCCTGCCCGAGGGCGAGCCCTGCCGCGGCACCGTGCTGCTGGTGCACGGCCTGGGTGAGCATGTGGGGCGCTACGACCCCGTGGCGCGCCGCCTGAACGACTGGGGTTTTGCGGCGCGCGGCTTTGACCAGTACGGCCATGGCGAGTCTGGCGGGCCGCGCGGCGGCCTCTCCAGCGATCTGCGTCTGCTGGACGATCTGGCCGACCTGGTGGACGCCACCCGCGCGCGCATGCCCGCCGGTGAGCCGCTGGTGCTGCTGGGCCACAGCATGGGCGGCCTGGTGGCGGCGCGTTTCGTGTCGCTGAAGATGCGCCCCGTGGACGGGCTGGTGCTGTCGTCCCCCGCGCTCGATGCGGGCCTGAACCCCGTGCAGAAACTATTGCTGGCCACACTGCCGCGCCTGGCGCCCAACCTGCGCGTCAACAACGGGCTGGATGTGCAGTACCTCTCGCACGACCCGGCGGTGGCCCCCGCGTATCTGGCCGACCCGCTGTGCCACGACCGCATCAGCGCGCGCCTGGCCCGCTTCATCGCCGAAGCGGGTCCCGCCACCGTGGCACGTGCCGCGCACTGGGGCGTGCCCACGCTGCTCATGTGGGCCGGTGGCGACCGGCTGGTCAACCCCGCCGGCAGCCGCGCCTTTGCCGCCGCTGCGCCGAAGGCGATGGTGCAGTCGCACTGCTTCGAGCCGCTGTACCACGAGCTGTTCAACGAAAGCCCCGAGCTGGCCGCGCCCGTGTTTGACATGCTGCGCGGCTGGCTGGTGCAGCGCTGCCCCTTGCCACGTTGAGCATCGCGGCTCTCTTCGCATTCACTTGATGGCACCGTGTCTGCTGCCGCAGTTCCGTGAAAAGTGGCTTTAGCGTTTATTCAGAGAGCGCTGACAGCTATCATTTTTGATGCAATTCGTGCACGGGGTGGATCGCTGGCGTCAGCGACTGCCGCTGCTGCTTGCGGTACACCACCGTGCCATAGAGCCCCAGGGCATACACCCCAGTGAACGCGAGGGCCACCACCCAGCCCCCGGCGGCGCAGGCGTCCAGGCTTTCCAGGGCGTCGCTCCAGGTGGGGTCGTCCAGCGCCTGCAGGTCGCGCCGCACGGCCAGCACCTTGGCGGCGGCAAAGTACAGCAGCATCAGCGCCGCCGCCACACGGCTGCGACGGTACAGGCCCCAGCCCAGCGTGGCGATCAGGGCCACATCCAGCCACATAGAGGGCACATAGTCGACGCCATTGGTGCCCAGGCTGGCGCCCAGGGTGACGGCCGCCGTCGTGGAGCCCGTGAGCAGCGCAGCGATCCAGGCGGCGCGGATGCAGCGCACGCCCGCAGGCGCTGCGGTCATAGCCATCCGTTGTTGCCCAGCACCACCTTCTTGTAATAGTCGCGGTTGGCCTGGTAGGCGAACATGCCCACCCAGCCGCCCGTGTAATGCACGCCGTCCAGCAGGTGGCCAAAGCCGGCCAGGCTGATCAGCGTCTCCAGCATCACGATGCCCGCCAGCCCCAGGCCGACGTAGGCCAGCCCCCGCTTCCACATGCCCTTGGTGGCGTAGTAGATGGGGCCGAACAGGCCTGCCAGCAGGTTGAAGTTGCAGCGCATGCGCTCGCCGAAGCTCAGGTCCTTGAATCGGGTCATCTTCAGGCCGCCAGCGCGTTCGATCAGCTCGAACCGCTTTTTCCACACCTGCGGCAGGTCCGGTGGCAGGGGAATGGGGGTGGTGCTGGGCCCTGCGGCGGCCGTTGCGGCTGCAGCCAGGGGATCGGTGCCGTGGGCTGCCGGGTTGCCGTTGCTCATGCGGATAACTCCCTCGAAGTGTTGTTGGTGTGTGTGCATTCGGACACCCCCGCCAGCGCCGCGCGCGACAGGCGGCAGGGCTGGTAGAGGTGGCCCGGGATGCTAGGGGACACTTCGGGGTAAAGGGTGTGAGCAGTCCTCTGAGTTGTTTGCAACGGTAACCGGGTTCTGGAGGCGGGGCGTTAGAGCCTGTTCAATGTCTTTTTTGGAGTCGCACAAGGTCCTTGCCGGGATGGGATGCCA
>NZ_JBMIRS010000046.1:0-6704 GCF_049198005.1 Paracidovorax sp. MALMAid1276
CCACCTCCAAGCGCAAGCCAAAGGACGCGCAGGCCAAGGGCTACGTCGATGGGTCCATCGCACGCTCCCATGTGTCCACCGCACGCGTCCTCAAACAGGCCGAGGGAAAAAGACCTTGAAAGGGATGGCTCTAAAGGCCGCAGGCCCGAGTCGTAACAAGGTGTTGCGACGTCCGGCGCCCGCGCGACGCTTGACAAAAAATACTTTGCGCAGGCTCTTACATTTGGTCAAACACCTCCCGCGCCCCCGCGCTTAGGCTCGCGCGGCCTGTCGGCAACCGTTGGCACGCACTTGCGATGGGCCTCGCAGTTCAGATCGCGCGGGCTCCACGGCGTTCAACACCAAGGCGTGCCCCTGCGGCACCACATCCAGGGAGGTTTTCAATGGGGTGGATTCCACACACACGGGCACTGACCCGTCCGATGGCGGCGGCCACGGCGGCGTGCGGCATGGCGGCAGCGGCCCTGACGCTGGGCTGCGGCGGCAGTGGTGACAGTGCGCCGGGCGCGAGCAGCGGCCAGGTGCGCGCTTCAGACGCCGACCAGCTTGCGGGGCTGAGCCCCGGCTGCCGCGACTTTTACGCCGCCCGCCCGGGCTTCGCGCTGAATGCCTCGCGCACGGTAGACGCAGTGCCCGCGCTCGACAAGCCTGGCAAGGGCACCGTGCTGGCCGAGCCCACCTACCAGACCTGCCTGACCCGGGCCACCGCCCACGCCAGCGATGGCGCGTCGGGCTTCGCGCGCAACGACTATTCGCGCCGCCAGGCCTTCAACGCCGACAGCAGCCGCCACCTGGCCTATGCGCTGGACGGCCACTGGCACCTGTATGACGCGCAGACCCACGCCCGCATCAAGGTGCTGCCGTACCTGGCCGCCGACGCCGAACCGCAGTGGCACCCCACGAACCCCGACCTGCTGTACTACCTGCCCACCAATGGCGTGGGCATGCAGGTCCGCGAGCTGAACACCGCGACCGGTGCAAGCCGCGTGGTGGGAGACCTTTCGGCGCGGCTCAGGGCGCGCTGGCCCGGCGCCCAGGCTGCCTGGACGCGCTCGGAGGGCTCGCCCTCCCGCGACGGCCGCTATTGGTGCCTGATGGTGGACGATGCGCAGTGGAACAGCCTGGGCGTGATCACCTGGGACCGCGACACCGACACGGTGCTGGGCGCGCTGCCCACCCACGGGGAGCGCCCGGACCACGTGAGCATGAGCGCGAGCGGCGCCCACTGCGTGGTGTCTGGCGACGGGCCCCGCGGCACCGTGGCGTATTCGCGCGACTTCAGCCAGCAGCGCAAGCTGCTGCACAAGTCCGAACACTCGGACCTGGCCGTGGATGCGCAGGGCGATGACGTGTATGTGTCGGTCGACTACCAGTCCAATGCGGGCGAGATCTTCATGGTGAACCTGCGCACCGGCGTGCGCACCGTGCTGCTCAACAGCTACGCGAATGGGTCGGCCACGGCCCTGCACATCTCGGGCAAGGCGTTCGACCGGCCCGGCTGGGTGCTGATGAGCTCCTATGCCGACACGGGCCCGCGCCAGTGGTTTCACCGCAAGCTCATGGCCGTGCAGTTGCAGGCCAGCCCGCAGATCTACCACCTGGCCTTCAGCCGCACCGCGTCCAACGGCTACTGGACCGAGCCCCACGCCTCGGTGAATCGCGATTTCACCAAGGTGCTGTTCAACTCGAACTGGGGTACCGGCAGCGCTATCGATGTGGACGCGTACCTGGTCCAGATACCGGCCGGCGTGCTGCGGCCGGCAGACACCCCGGCACCGCCACCACCGCCACCACCGCCGCCACCCCCACCGCCTCCTCCGCCGCCCCCCGCACCACCCCCTGCGGCGCCCTTGTCCATCACCGTGAGTGCCGTCACACACCGCGGCTACAACGCCAGCTACACGCTGGCCACCAGCCAGGCGGCAGCCTGCCGGGCCACCTGGTCGTCGGGCGGCTCCTGGGGGGCGCTGTATGACAGCATCCCCGCCAGCGCCAGCGGCCTGACCCATACCAAGGCCCTGGTTCTGGGCCACCCGCGTGCGCAGACGGTGTATGCCGTGTGCCGTGCCAACGCCACCGGGGCCGAAAAGGAAATCGCCATCTTCCTGCCCTGACACCAGGGCCACGGGCCGCGCGGCGGCCCGTGCAGATGCAGGCGTCGCGCCGGGACGCCGGGCCGTGCACCATCGCAGGCAAATGCGAACACAACTCAGCATCACACGCAGCCAGAACGATTCTTCATGGGTTAGCCTTGCGGCGGGTGCCCGGCATCACGACAATCGTGAGCCCGGCCCCACCACACCAACAACGAATCCGCACGGAAGGACACCCCATGAAAGGCGACCCACAGGTCATCGAACACCTGCAAGCCCAGCTCAAGAACGAGCTGACAGCCATCAACCAGTACTTCCTGCACTACCGCATGCTCAAGCACTGGGGCTTCGACAAGCTGGCCAAGAAGGAATATGACGAGTCCATCGGCGAGATGAAGCACGCCGACTGGCTCATGGACCGCATCTTCACGCTGGACGGCCTGCCCAACCTGCAGGATCTGGCCAAACTCCAGGTGGGTGAAGACGTGCCCGAGATCCTCGCCTGCGACCTGCGCTCCGAACAGGGCGCCCAGGCCACCATCAAGGCCGGCATCGCCCACTGCGAAACCGTGCGCGACTATGTCTCGCGCGAACTGCTGCAGAAGATCCTGGACGACACCGAAGAGCACATCGACTTTCTCGAAACCCAGATCGACCTGATCGGCAAGGTGGGTCTGCAGAACTACCTGCAGTCGCAGATGGGCGAGACGGACTCCTGAACCTTGCGCAGGCGATGTCCTGCTTCTCGGTACAACAAACGGGCTGCGGCCCGTTTTTTTGTGCCCGCCGCAGGCGCCCGGCCAGCGTCTGCCCAGGTTGCGTTTGGATACCTTCGGCGCGTCATTCGCTCGCTCAGTTGCGCCCAGAGACCGTACGATGGCACGCCTCACCCCTGCCCTCCACGGTCAGCACGCCCAACCTATGCCGCGCATCCCTGAATCTGTCGCCCCGCATGTCCAGGCCGCCTCCGAAGCGGCGGGTTCGGACATTCATCCTTTCTGGCGGTGCGACAGCGAAGGCACGGCGGAAGAAGGCATGTACCAACTGGCCACGGAACTGGATGTCGAAAACGCGGAGCAGTGGCTGGGCCTGCTGCCCGCGGGCTATCGCATCGTGCACTCCATCTTCCTGTGGGAGCAAAGCCGCGCCGGCGGAGGTTTCGTGACCGGCACCGACAACGCTGGAGCGGCCTGCGTAGAGGCGGCGGCCAGCAGCTACGAATCCATGGACATGCGCGAAGAGGCTGCTGCACTGCGCGCCATGCTGGCGCAACGGATGCACACGCCGCACGACCATGCCAGGGTGCAGGCCGCCTACGACGCCGTGCCCAACCCGTACCGGGACGATTGGGACCGGATTCCCACGCTGGTGCGCAGGCTCTGCGAACAGGCCGAGGTGCTGCTTGAAGTCGCTTCACCTGCGCGGCACATGGGCGCTGGCGTTGGCACTGACGCTGGCAATCACCCTGGGTGGCTGCTCGGAGAGGCGGTCGCACCCGCAGCCCAGCGCAGAGGCCCGCCGGCTGGGCGCCCAGATGGCCGAGTGGGCGCAGTCCGGTGACAGCGACAAGGAAAACCGCATTGCGGTCTACCTGTCGCACACCGACCCGGACGTGGTCGGCCAGGCCTGCTTCCAGCTGGGCCAGCTGAAAGCGCGCGCGCACATTCCCGCACTGCTGGCGTTGCTGAACCACCGGGATGGCCGGGTGGTGAACATGGCCGGTGCCGGCCTGCGCGACATGCTGGATACGCGCGACGCTGCACTGGCGCCGCGGTTCGAGGCCCTGCTCACGCACGATTTCCTCCTGGCCCGGATCAGCGCCATCGAGGCGCTGGGCCGCATCCACAGCACCGGCTCGGTGCCCCTGCTGGCGGGCCGGCTCCAGTCCGAGGATCCGGCCGTGCAGTTCCACATCGTCCATGTGCTCGGCACGCTGCGGTCCCGCCAGGCCCTGCCGGCGCTGGAGGCCTTGGAGGCCGAGGTGCGCACGAAGGACATGAGCTCGCCCCATTTCGACCGCGCACGCGGCACCCCCGCACACCCCAAACTGATGCTGGAAGCCATCGCGCTGGCCATGCAGCAGATCCAGGGCAAGGCCCCGTGAGCTGAGGCACCCCGGGCGTGGGTGGCGCTGCCGTTGGCGCCTCGCAGATTTTCGACCGCACCAATGAGAATGCTTCTCAACCAACGTACAATGCCGGCCCGTGTGCCAGCGGCGAACCACCCCGCCCTCGCATTCCTAACCTGACGCCAGCCAGCAAGCGCCTTCGCCGCGTTTCAGCCAGCGCTCTGAGCCATTTTGTTCTGGAGCCGCTTCCCATGCTGCGCTGTGCTGCCCCCTGTGTATTCCCCCGTGCCGGAGCCTTGTGCTGCCGCGCGGCGCCGGCCTTGGGGCCGGGTGCTGCGCGCCCATGCGCGGCGGGGTGGGTGCACCCATGAGGGCCGCGCGCGTGGACTGGCGCTACCGGCTGGCGGTGGCTTCGCGCGCGGTGGCGGGCGCGGTGGGGGGCTATGCCATGGCGGCAGGCTGGGCAGGCGCGGTGTCGCTGGCACTGGCACGCGCCATGCCGCGTGCCGAGGCGGTGATGGTCGCCACCCTGCTGTCGTGGCTGGTGTATGCGCTGGCCGTTGCCTGGGTGTTCTACGCGCGCACCGCCTGGGGCGCCTGGCTGGGCACGCTGGGGCCGGCCGCGGTGCTGGGTGCCTGTGCGATGGCGCCGCGCTGGCTGGGAGCTGCGGCATGAGCCGCGCATCCGACACCCGGCAAAAAAACGGCCCGCGCGATCGGGAGGGCTTTCGCCAGGCCATGTCCTGGCTGCACACCTGGGCAGGGCTGGTGCTGGGGTGGCTGCTGTTTGCCATTTTTCTCACCGGCACGCTGTCGTTCTTCCGGTACGAATTCAACCAGTGGATGCGGCCCGAGATGCACGGCTTGGCGGCCACGTCCGCCTCCGACGCGGCGCAGGTGGCCCAGAAGGCGGTGGACGCGCTGCACCGGCAGCATCCCGACGTGACGCAGTGGATCCTGCGGCTGCCCGATGCGCGCGAACCCGCCGTGACCCTGCTGTGGCGCGGAACGGGCAATGGCCGTTTCGAAACCCTGCGCATGGACCCGCACACCGGCGAGGTGCTCCGCCCGCGCGAGACCATGGGGGGCGAGTTCTTCTACCGCTTCCACTTCGAGCTGCGCACCGCGCAGAAGGGCCGCTTCACGCTGGAAGGGCGCTGGGTGGTGGGGGCGGCCACGCTGCTGATGTTCATTGCGCTGCTCACGGGCATCGTCACGCACCGGCGGTTCTTCAAGGACTTCTTCACATTCCGCCCCGGCAAGGGCGGCCAGCGCGCCTGGCTGGATGCGCACAACGTGAGCGGCGTGCTGGTGCTGCCGTTCTATCTGATGATCACCTTCAGCGGGCTGATGATCTTTCACTCCCTGTACATGCCGGCCGGCATCGCCACGGCCTACCGGGGTGAGAAGGGCGTTGATTCCGCCGCCTACTTTGCCGACCTGCAGGGCGAAAAACCCGAGAGCCGCCCCCGCCGGGGCCCGCGCGAGGCGGTGGCGCCGTTGCCCCGCATCACGCTGCAGCCTTTGGTGGACGCTTCGGTCGCCCACTGGGACGGCGGCCGCCTGGGCGGCCTGCAGGCCCGGCGCGACGCGCACGGCCGCATGGTGGTCGAGGCGATCCGCCATGAGGGCGACCGCCTGCAGTACCGGCCGCCACGCTTGCTGTTCGACGGCGCCACCGGCCAGCTGCTGGAGCAGCCTGACGCCACCACGCCCGCGCTCAAGACCTACGGCGTGCTGTATGGCCTGCATATGGCGCGCTTTGCAGGGCCGGGCATGCGCTGGGTGTTGTTCGGCTTCGGCCTGCTGGGCAGCCTGATGATTGCCACAGGCATGGTGCTGTGGTCGGTCAAGCGCAGCACGCGGGGCCGAACCCAAAACGCGCAAGGCGCATCGCGGCGCGCATCGGCAACGGGCAGCGCCGCTCACGCGGCCGAAGCCACCGCGCACCATCGCATTCCCTGGGGGGAGCGGTTGGTGAGCGCCATCAACATCGCCACGCTGGGCGGCCTGCCGCTGGCCTGCGGGGTGTACCTCGCGTCCAACCGGCTGCTGCCGCTGGACCTGCCGGGCCGGCCCGACGCGGAGTTGGCCTGCTTTTTCAGCGCCTGGGGCCTGGCCCTGCTGTGGGGCCTGGGCAGCTGCATGCTGCTGCGGCCCGGCCGCCTTGGATGGTGCGTGGTGATGGCCGCGGCCGCCGCCGTGTGGGCCACCCTGCCCGTGCTGAATGCGCTGACCACCCACGCGCACCTGGGTGCCACACTGCCCGCAGGCGAGTGGGCCTGGGCCGGCATGGACCTAGCCTTTGCCGCCACAGGCGCTGTGCTGGGCGTGCTGGCGTGGCGGCTGCGCCCCGTTGCCCCGCGCCGTCCCGCGCCCTTCGGGCTGGGCCCCGAAGGCCTCAGCGTCTAAGAGCCTTATATGGACGCCCCGAATAAGCCAAGCCCTCACTCACTGCTGCCAAGAAGGTAAAGATTGCACCCGTATATTCGGACTTACTGTGGCCGGGGCCACGGTCCCTGATGGGATTCGCTGGTGGAGGT
>NZ_JBMIRS010000052.1:0-7323 GCF_049198005.1 Paracidovorax sp. MALMAid1276
GTCTGCGGCGTTGCGGCGCTTGTGGATAGCCAGGCTATCCACTGCGCACCGCGCCTTGCATCCCATCCCGACAAGGCCGCTGCGCGACCCCTGGGAGATCGTAAACACGTTCTAAGCTTGTTCCATCACAGTGAGGAGACCGCCATGTACAAACGCATCCTGATTGCCACCGACGGTTCGCCGCTTTCCGACAAGGCGGTCGAGCACGGCCTGGCCCTTGCCTCACTTTCGGGCGCCACGGTGGTGGCGCTGAAGGTGGTGCCGCGCTACCCGCGCAGCTACTTCGAGGGGGGCATGCCGGTGGACGTGAGCGACGTCAAGCGCATCGAAGCCCAGTGGAGCGCCGCCGCCCAGGCGATGGTGGACGGCGTGAAGACCCAGGGCGTGTCCCAGGGGGTGTCGGTGAAGGCCGTGGTGGCCAAGTCCGACCTGGTGGCCGAGGCCGTGATCGCCGCCGCGAAGAAGCACAAGTGCGACGTGATCGTGATGGCCTCGCACGGGCGCAAGGGCCTCAAGCGACTGCTGCTGGGCAGCGAGACGCAGCACGTGCTGACGCACTCGCACATCCCGGTGCTGGTGTTGCGGTAGTGGCCAGAGCCGCTGCGGGCGGCCCGGCGATTCCGGCGATACCGGCGCCCAAATTTTTATGCCAAAACAGCCCCCAGCGCTTATCCATCAAGCGCTGGCAGCTATCAAAAGCATAGTTACGCGAACAGCGCCTTGTACTGGTCGCGCAGCAGGTTCTTCTGTACCTTGCCCATGGTGTTGCGGGGCAGTTCGGGCACCACGAAGCACTTCTTGGGAATCTTGAAGTTGGCCAGCTGCGACTTGAGCTGCGCCACGATGGCGTCTGCGTCCAACTGTGCGCCGGGCTTGGCGATCACCACGGCCACGCCCACCTCGCCGAAGTCGGGGTGCGGCACACCCACCAGCGCGCTCTCGGCCACGCCGGGCATCTCGTTGATGTAGCCCTCGATCTCGGCCGGGTAGACGTTGTAGCCGCCGCTGATGATGAGGTCCTTGCTGCGGCCCACGATGCTCACGTAGCCGCGCGCATCCACCTTGCCCACGTCGCCGGTCTTGAACCAGCCGTCCGCAGTGAACTCCTCGGCCGTCTTCTCGGGCATGCGCCAGTAGCCCTTGAACACGTTGGGGCCCTGCACCTGGATGTTGCCGATCTCGCCCACGGGCAGCGGCTTGCCCGCATCGTCCACCACGCGCAGGCCCACGCCTGGCAGCGGAAAGCCTACGGTGGCGCCGCGCCGCTCGGTCTGGCCGGCGTGGCGCTTGTCGGCCGCATAGGGGTTGCTGGTCAGCATGATGGTCTCGCTCATGCCATAGCGCTCCAGGATGGTGTGGCCCGTGCGCTGCTGCCATTCGGTGAAGGTCTCGATCAAGAGCGGTGCCGAGCCCGCGATGAACAGGCGCATGTTCTGGGTGGCTTGCTGGTTCAGCCCGGCTTCGGCCAGCAGGCGCACATACAGCGTGGGCACGCCCATGAAGACGGTGGCGCGCGGCATGGCGGCGAGCACGGCCTTGGGGTCGAACTTGGCGAACCAGATCATCTTGCTGCCGTTGATGAGCGCACCGTGGATGGCCACGAACAGGCCATGCACGTGGAAGATGGGCAGTGCGTGGATCAGCACATCGCCAGCCTTCCAGCCCCAGTATTCCTTCAAGGTCACGGCGTTGCTGAGCATGTTGCCGTGCGTGAGCATCGCGCCCTTGCTGCGGCCCGTGGTGCCGCTGGTGTACAGGATGGCGGCCAGATCGTCGGCCGACTTCGGCACCGGCGTATGCACGTCGCTGTGGTGCGCGGCGCGGTCGAGCAGGCTGCCCGTGCGGTCGTCGCCCAGGGTGAACACATGCTGCGTGCCCTGCGTGAAGGCAATCTTGGACACCCAGCCGAAGTTGCCGGGCGTGCACACCACCACCGCCGGCTCGGCGTTGCCGATGAAGTATTCGATCTCGGCGCTCTGGTAGGCCGTGTTGAGCGGCAGGAACACGTAGCCCGCGCGCAAGGTGGCCAGGTACAGCACCATGGCCTCGACCGACTTCTCGACCTGCACCGCCACGCGGCTGCCCTCCGGCAGTTTCAGCGAAGCCAGCAGATTGGCCATGCGGGCGCTGGCGCGGTCCAGGTCGCCCCAGGTGTAGAACAGCGGTGCGCCGTCGGGAGCCGTGGTTTCCACGGCCGTGCTGGCAAGGTCGGCAGGAAAGGCTGCGCGCAGTGCGCTGAAGAGGTTGGAAGAGCTCATGGCAATGGGTGGTGAAAAAGGCAGATGGCGAAAAAACGGGTACGGGGACGGAAGGAAGGCGGAGCGCTCCGGTCAGAGGAACACCGGGGGACGCTTTTCGAGGAAGGCTGCAATGCCTTCGCGGTGTTCGGCGCTGTCGGCGTAGGCATAGGGATCGGGCATGCTTGATGCTATATTTTCGATAGCTGTCAGCGCTTTATCATCAAGCGCTGGGGCCGTTTTTAATGCCCGAAGTGTCTGTTTGTTCAGGCGCGCCGCCTGCGGCGCCAGGGCGGCCACGCGCAGCGCGCTCGCGCGGGCCTCGGCAGCCACCTCGGCGTCGGACACCACACGGCTCAGAAAGCCGCGCGCCAGCATGTCGGCGGCGCCGAAGGTGGCGGCCTCCAGCAGCATCTGGCGCGCGGTGACATCGCCCACGGCGCCGGCCACCAGCTGCGCCTCGCGCGGGGCCATGGGAAATCCCAGCCGCGCAATGGGTGCGCCGAAGCGGGCCGAGCTGCCGGCAATGCGGATGTCGCAGCAGCTGGCGATCTCCACCCCGGCCCCCATGCAAGCGCCTTCGATGTGGGCCACGATGGGCACATCGCACGCCAGCATGGCGCCAAGCCCGCCCCACACGTCGTTCTCGTGAAAGTCGCGCAGGGCCACCGCGTCGAACCGGAAACCCGGGTATTCCGAAATGTCGCCGCCTGCGCAGAAGGCGCCACCCTCCCCCGCGATGAGCACGCAGCGCGCCTCGCTGCTGCGCTGAATGGCTTCAAACACGCTGCGCAGCTCGCGCCACATGGCGCGCGACATGGCATTGAGCCGCCCGGCGTGGCGCAGCGTGACCTGCACCAGCCCGCGCTCGGGAACACTCATCAACACTTCACCGGACATCTGGCTGCTCGCTTGCTTGCTTGCTCACTGACTGACTGACTGACTTGCATGCTGACTTGCATGCTTGTTCACCCGCTCGATGGGCGGCCCCACCGCATGGGATCGCTGAGGTTTCTGGGCACTCGCGCCCTTGGCAAGGCGCAGCGCCACCGCCGAGCCCGGCTGCGCCGGGCCCAGGGCAGCGCCACGCCCGGGGCTCAGTCGAGCTTTGCCCCGGAGGCCTTCACCACCGCAGCCCAGCGCTTGACCTCGCTGCTGACCAGGCCCGCAAACTGCTGCTGCGTCATGCCGCCGAACTCCGCGCCGTTGTTGGCCCAGATGGCCTTGAGCTCATCGGCGGAGCCGAGCTTGCGGATCTCTTCCACGATGCGCGCCTGCACATCGGCCGGCGTGCCCTTGGGCGCCCACAGGCCGTACCAGGTGGTCACCGTGTAGTCGGGCAGGCCCACCTCGGCGGCACAGGGCACATCGGGGAAGGCGGGGTTGCGCTTGGGACCCGACACCATGAGTGCCTTGATGCGGCCGGCCTTGATGTGCGCGGCGGAAGAGCCCAGGCCGTCAAACATCATGTCCACCTGGCCGCCGATCAGGTCCTGCAGCGCAGGGCCCGCGCCACGGTAGGGGATGTGCGTGATGAACGTGCCCGTCTGCTGCTTGAACAGCTCGCCCGCGAGGTGGTGCGACGTGCCCGCGCCGGCCGAGCCGTAGTTGAGCTTGGCGGGGTTGCGCTTGACGTGGTCCATGAACTGCTGGAAGTTGTTCACCGCCACCGCCTTGGGGTTGATCACCACCACCTGCGGCACATTGGCCAGCAGGAACAGCGGCACAAAGTCCTTCTCGATGTCGTAGTCGAGCTTGGGGTACATGGAGGGCGCAATCGCGTGGTGCACCGCGCCCATGAACAGCGTGTAGCCGTCCGGCGCGGCCTTGGAAGCGTAGCTGGCGCCGACGGTGCCGCCCGCTCCACCACGGTTGTCGATGACCAGCGTCTTGCCGGTGGACTTGGAGAACTGCGCCGCCAGCGGCCGCGCAAAGGCATCGGTGCCGCCGCCCGCAGGGAACGGCACCACCAGGTTCACCGGCTTGGCAGGCCAGCCCGCAGCGCCCTGCGCCCAGCTGGCACTGCTGCCCCCGGCCAGGCCCAGGCCGGCAGCGGCGGCGCCCAGCAATACCTGTCGGCGCTGAATGTGTGCATCTTTCTTCATGGCTTTGTCTCCTGTCGTCGTTGTAAAAAATCAAATGGAATCAGCAGACTCCTGGGGCCCGCAGGGCTCGGGCCACCTTACACCAGCCACCGCAAGCCCGAGACCGGGAAATCATGGTAGCTGCGCAAAATGACAAGCCCTGCAACGCGCCCACCTGCCGGCGTCAGCTGCGGCACAGGCTCTCGATGTCCCCCGACACCGGCACCTTGCCTTGCGCGAGCAAGCTGCGGTGCTTGTCGATGCGCTTGATGTCGTACAGGTAGTTCACCATGAGCCCGTACGATTGTTTCAACCCCTTGCTGGACGGATCGCCCGCCCAGTTCAGCCGCTCCACCCGCGCGCCGTTGCCCAGGTGGAACCGGGCGACCGGGTCCACCGGCTTGCCATCCTGCAGCTCGCGGCCCAGGTAGTGCGCAGCGCATTCCAGCAGCACCTGCCGCACGGGCGATTTGGCATCCAGCTCCAGCGCCTTGTCGATGGCGCCCAGCAGGTGTGTGGCCTGCGGCGGCTCAAAACCCACGGCGCGGCCCAGCTCGGCACGGCGCTTGTCGTCCAGGCGCTCCAGCATCGCGCCCGCATGCTTGGACAGCCAGCCGCGCAGCCCCGGAATGGGCGAGAGCGTGGCAAAGGTGCGCAGGCGCGGAAACTCGGCCGTGAGCGTTTCCACCACATGCTTGATGAGCGAATCGCCAAAGCTCACGCCGCGCAGACCCGTCTGCGTGTTGCTGATCGAATAGAAGATGGCCGTGGTGGCCCGGGTGATGTCCACGGGCGCGGCGGCCTCGTCCAGCAGCGGTGTGATGCTGGCCGAGATCTTGTCCACCAGCGCCACCTCCACAAAGATCAGCGGCTCGCCCGGCAGGCGCGGGTGGAAGAAGCCATAGCAGCGGCGGTCGCTGTCCAGCCGGTTCTTGAGGTCGGCCCAGCTGCGGATGTCGTGCACCGCTTCGTACTTGATGAGCTTTTCGAGCAGCGATGCGGGCGAATCCCACGACAGGCGGCGCAGCTCCAGAAAGGCCACGTCGAACCAGGTCGAGAACAGGTGCTCCAGCTCGGCATCAAGCGGCAGCAGGCGCTTGTCGGCCTTGAGCAGCGGCAGGATCTCGGCACGCATGTCCACCAGAAAGCGCATGCCCTCCGGAAACACCGCAAACCGCTGCAGCAGCCGCGTGCGCGGAGACACCAGCGCGCGGCGCAGGCTGATCTCGGCCTGGCCCTCTTCGGCCGTGCCCGCCGCTGCCTCATAGCGCTGGCGGGCCGACTTGAAGCGCGTGGCGTCGGGCGCGAACTGCTCGCACATCAGCAGCCACATGTCGCGGCGCTCTTCCAGCTCGGCCTTGGCATACCAGTCGGCCACGGCCTGCGCGCGCCGCCCGCCCTCGATCTCGCTCACCTGCGGGGCCACCACCTCCTGCAGGTCGGCCAGCAGACGGCGCAGTGCGCGGGGCGACAGGGCCTCCTGGCCCCGGCGCAGCGTGGCCGCCAGCCGCTCGCTGGTGGACCGCGGCGCAGCCACCTTGGCAACCACATCGGTCACGGACTTGTCGTTTGCCGCCTTGGCCAGCTTGTCACCGGCCTTGTCTGCAGCGGCGGGGGCGCTGGTGCGCAGGCGCGACACGCTGCGGGCGATCCATTCGGGGGTGCTGTTCATCATGGTGTCAACCTCGATTGCTGATTGCGGGCGATGTCGCGCAGCGCATCGCGCTGGCGCAACAGATGGTTGCGCATGGCCTCTTCGGCCGCCTCGGCGTCGCGCGCCTTGAGCGCGGCGAACACCGCCAGGTGCTCGGCCAGGCTTTGCTGCATGCGGCCGGGGGCATGCAGCGTCTGGTGCCGCGCCAGGCGCAGAATCTTGCGCAGGTCGCCAATCACCTGCGCCAGCCATCGGTTGTCGGCCAGCGTGATGAAGGCTTCGTGGATGGCGTAGTTGGCCTCGTAGTAATCGGTGATGCGCCCTTCGTCAGCACACTGCTGCAGGCGCTCGTGCAGCAGCTCCAGCGCCACCACATCCGCCCCGCCCGCCTTGCACGTGGCCTCGTGCGCCGCGCGGCCTTCGAGCAGCGCAATCACCGGAAACAGGTCGTCCAGGTCCTTCTCGGTGATCTCGGCCACAAAGCATCCCCGGCGCGGCTCATGCCGCAGCAGCCCCTCGGCCACCAGCACCTTCAGCGCCTCGCGCAGCGGCGTGCGCGAGATGGCCAGCCGCTCGCACAGCGCCGCCTCGTCCAGAAAACTGCCGGGTCGCAAGTCCCCCGCAAAGATCTGGTCCCGCAGCCGTGAGGCGGCTTCATCGTGCAGGGAGTTGGGAACGGGACGCATGGTGGGCTGGGCTCCAGGGTCATTGACCCGCTGGGGTACTGGCTTGTTGATCGCTTGACTCCTATGGCGTACACAGGTCGACAGGAGCCGTCACCACATTCAAGGACTTGCCCCATCTCTACTGCTCGCAACACACCGTTAAATGCTGTCTACCGGGTGCATTGCTCCGCCATGTGCGTAATTTCTCATAATTACGGGAAATGACAAGCAAAAACTGCGTGTTGAAGGGTTCGGTTACATAAAAGTGGAGGATTGCGGCGGCGGAGCAACGCGGGGGCACTGGGTGGGCGGTGCCTGGACGCCAAAAATGGGCCTCGCACAGCACCCCGGCACACTGCCGGGGCCAATCTCTGAGCGGTTCAGTCTGCCTGAGCCCAGCGAAGGCGAGTTTGTGATCGGTTTGGCCCGGCTTGCCGGGACAAGTCCTCTCGATCGCTGGCCAACAAGCACGCGCGCATGTGTTACGCAACGCTGCGCGATCACAAACCGTTTGATGAAGCGGCCAGCTTGAGCAGGAAAGAAAATCGCCAGAGCTTTGCGATGCCAGACTGACAAGCCAGCAGGCTGCACAGCACCACGCCAAAGCCAGTATTGATTCACCACTTGCGATGGGTTTGATCGACCATCATGGCCAACCGGGTTCCTCCCACACCGCATTCCGC
>NZ_JBMIRS010000028.1:0-23798 GCF_049198005.1 Paracidovorax sp. MALMAid1276
GGCCAGCCCCGGCGTGCTGGCCGCGCTGGGCCTCTGAAGTGAAACACCCCCTGAGTCGCTTCGCGCCTCCGTGCGTCCGTCAGAGCCGGCCGCTCTTCGGGCACGTCCAAGCCTGCGCAGGCAGGCTTGGAGCCGCGGCCCTCTGCCCCTCTCTCTCCTCGCTGCGCGAGTCGGGAGGGGGACGCTCCCGGTGCACGCAAGCGCGCCGCCTGTGCGGCTTGGCGGCCCTTGCACGGGAGCACTGGCCTTGGCCGCGCCAGTTTCATACGTCGCGGGTGGCGCGTAGCGCAATGAATAACTGATACCACATACCACCACAGACGCGGCACAAAACGCGCACCCACCCGAGAGGGCCAAAGGAGACACCACCATGAGCCTGCCCCCACGCTTCAACTTCGCCCAGCACCTGTTCACCCTGAATGAGTCTCGCGCAGAGCGCACCGCCTACATCGACGACCGCGGCAGCCTCAGCTACGGCGCGCTCGAAGACCGCGCCCGGCGCCTGGCCGCAGCCCTCACCACCGCAGGCGTACACCGCGAGGAACGCGTGCTGCTGCTCATGCACGACAGCAGCGACTGGCCCGTGGCCTTCCTGGGCTGCCTGTATGCGGGCGTGGTGCCGGTGGCGGTGAACACCCTGCTCACGGCCGACGACTACGCCTACATGCTGGACCACAGCCGTGCGCAGGCGGCCATCGTCTCGGGCGCGCTGCTGGCCGTGCTGCAGGACGCCATGGGCCGCGCCCCGCACGAGGTGCGCACCCTGCTCGTCTCGCAGCCCACCGGGCTGCTGCCCGAGGGGGCACAGGACTTCGAGGCCGCCCTGGCGGCTGCCACGCCGCTCGCGGCACCGGTCAACACCGCCGCCGACGATCCGGGCTTCTGGCTCTACTCCTCCGGCTCCACCGGCAAGCCCAAGGGCACGGTGCACACCCACGCCAACCTGTGGTGGACGGCCGAACTCTATGGCAAGCCCGTGCTCGGCCTCAAGGAGGACGACGTCTGCTTCTCGGCCGCCAAGATGTACTTCGCCTACGGCCTGGGCAATGCGCTGACCTTTCCGCTCTCGGTGGGCGCCACCGTGGTGCTGATGGCCGAGCGGCCCACGCCCGACGCCACCTTCCGCCGCTGGACGCAGCACCGCCCCACCGTGTTCTTCGGCGCGCCCACGGGTTTTGCTGGGATGCTGGCCTCGCCCGCGCTGCCGGCGCGCGAGGCCGTGGCGCTGCGCATGTGTTCATCGGCCGGCGAGGCGCTGCCGGGCGAGATCGCCCAGCGCTTCAAGGCGCACTTCGGCTGCGAGATCATCGACGGCATCGGCTCCACCGAGATGCTGCACATCTTCATCTCCAACCGCCCCGGCGATGTGCGCTATGGCACCACCGGCAAGCCCGTGGAGGGCTACGAGGTGGAGCTGCGCGGCGAGGACGGCCGCCCTGTGCCCGATGGCGAGGTGGGCGACCTGTACATCCGCGGCCCGAGCGCGGCGCTGATGTACTGGGCCAACCGCGAGAAGTCGCGCGAGACCTTCCAGGGCGGCTGGACCAAGAGCGGCGACAAGTACACGCGCGACGCCGAGGGCTACTACACCTATGCCGGCCGCAGCGACGACATGCTCAAGGTCAGCGGCATCTATGTCTCGCCCTTCGAGGTGGAGGCCACGCTGATGCAGCACCCCGCCGTGCTCGAATCCGCGGTGATCGGCGTGCAGGACGGCGAAGGCCTGACCAAGACCAAGGCCTACGTGGTGCTCAAGCCGGGCCAGCAGGCCGACGCCCAGGCGCTGCAGGCCTTTGTGAAGGAGCGCCTGGCGGCCTACAAGTACCCGCGCTTCATCGAGTTCATCGAGGAGCTGCCCAAGACGGCCACGGGCAAGATCCAGCGCTTTCGCCTGCGCGAAAAGGAGGCCCGCGCGTGACCGCACAGGCACCTTCTCCTTCCACGGAATTCGCCCGCATCGAATGGCGCGGCCGCACGGTGCGCATCGAGCACCAGTGGATCGCGCCCGAGCGCCGGGACGCCCCGTTGCTCGTCTTTCTGCACGAGGGCCTGGGCTCGGTGGCGATGTGGAAGGACTTTCCCGAGCGCCTGTGCGCTGTGGCTGGCGTGCGCGGCCTGGTGTTCTCGCGCCCGGCCTATGGCCGATCCACCCCGCGCGCAGCCGATGAAACCTGGGATGTGGACTTCATGCACCGCCAGGCGCACGAGGTGCTGCCCGCCTTCTTCGAGGCGCTCGGCATCACCGAGGCACCCTGGCTGCTGGGCCACAGCGACGGCGGATCGATTGCGCTGCTGTATGCAGCACGCTTTCCCGCGGCCGTGCGCGGCCTGGTGCTGATGGCGCCGCACATCTTTGTCGAAGACGTGACCATCGCCAACATCGAGATTGCGCGCGAGGCCTACCAGAACACCGACCTGCCCGCCAAGCTCGGCCGCTACCACGATGAGGCGGATTCGGCCTTCTGGGGCTGGAACCGCATCTGGCTGCACCCGCCCTTCCGGCAATGGAACATCGAGGCCGAGATCGCCGCCATCCGCGCGCCGGTGCTCGCCATCCAGGGCGTGGACGACGAGTACGGCACGTTGGAGCAGATCCGCGGCATCGCCCGCTGTGTGCCGGGCACGCAACTGCTGGAGCTGCCGGCCTGCGGCCACTCGCCCCACCGCGACCAACCGGGCGCCGTGGTGGCCGCCGTGGCGGCCTTTATCGGCTCCGCGTGAGCTATTCGGCGTAGCGCCGGAGTGCCGCCAGGTCGAGCACCGAGATCCCGCCGTATTCGATCTGCAGGATGCCGCCTTCCTGCAGGCGCTTGAGGGCCGCGTTGCACCGCTGCCGCGAGACGCCGGTCAGGTTGGCAATTTCTTCCTGCGAGATCTGCAGGTGTGTGTCCGCGCCCGGATACAGGAAGGGGTGGAACAGGCCTGCCAAAGCCCGTGCGACCTGGCTGTCGGTGTCCATCAGATGGTGGGCGGCGAACGTGCCCAGAAACCAGTGCAGCCGCTCGTTGATCTGCTGCAGCAGAAAGTGGTCGAAGCTGCGCTGCGTGGCGTGCAGCCACTCAAACGTCTCCAGCGGCAGCAACGCCACCCGGCTGGGCCGCAGCGCAATGATGTCGGCCGTGCGGGGCAGGGCGCGCAGCAGCGTGCCCTCGCCAAACCAGCTGCCCGCCGAAAGGCCGCCGAGCGTGACGGAGTGGCCATCGTCAGATGTGACGCTCCATTTCAGCAGGCCCTCGATGGCGCCGTACCAGTGCATGGGCGCTTCGCCACGGTGGCACAGCGCGCCGCCCTGCGGCACCTCCACCTCGCGCAGATCCTCCAGCACCCGCGCTTGCGCCGACCCGTCCAATGCCGGAAACCAGGCGGAGGTGCCGAGCAGATCGGAAAGCGTGGGCGACCGGGGTGTGACTCGCATGGAGGGAATTCTCTCCGCACTCGGCGCTTTGCAGTGCCTCGCCCGCGTATACCCTGAGTGCAAATGTCATCGCGATGACTGAATGCCGGAGCGCAAAAAAAAAATAATGGACCGCGTCACCTTGCACCTGCCGTTGGGTGTGAACGTGATCCGTTGCAGCGTTGTGCATTCCACGACCGCGGCGGGCCCTGAGGCCGCGAACGCCCATGGCGCACGAGAGCGCTGAATCAAGAACGCCGGATCCTGTGGTCCGCGCACCATCCCCATAGAGGAGACACATGATGTTGATGACACCGACACGCCGCCAGTTCATGAACCATGCCGGAGGTGCCGCCCTGGTCGGTGCTCTGGCCCCGCTCAGCGCCTGGGCGCAGGCGCAGCCTCAGACCATCGAGCAGGTGAAGATCTTCTATGGCTTTCCGGCGGGCAGCGCGGGCGACAGCGTGGCGCGCCGCGTGGGAGAAAAGCTCGCAGGCTCGGCCTACACGCGCAACGCCGCCGTGGTCGAGAACAAGCCCGGCGCCGGAGGCCGCATCGCGCTCGAATCGCTCAAGGGCGCTGCGATGGACGGCAGCGTGCTCACGCTGTCGCCGTTCTCGTGCACCTCGATTTATCCGCACATCTACAGCAAGCTGAGCTACGACCCGGTCAAGGACTTCGTTCCGGTGTCCATCGCTGCCGTCATGCACCATGGCCTGGCCGTGGGGCCGCTCGTGCCGGCCTCGGTGAAAACGGTGAAGGACTTTTTGGCCTGGGCCAAGGCGAATCCCGGCCAGGCCAACTACGGTTCGCCTGCCGCCGGGTCCACGCCGCACTTCATCGGCGCGCTGCTGGGCTTGAACAACGGCGTGGATCTGAAGCACGTGCCCTATCGCGGCTCCATTCCGGGCGTGACGGATGTGGTGGGCGGGCAGATCGCTTCCATGGTGACGCCGAGCGGCGACTTCATTCCCAACCACAAGGCCGGCAAGCTGCGGCTGCTGGCCACCTCGGGCAGTGCACGCTCGCCGTTCTCGCCCGAGGTGCCCACGTTTGCAGAGCAGGGCTTCCCGGAGCTGACCACCGAGGAGTGGTTTGGCTTTTACGCACCGGCCCGCGCGCCTGCGGCGGTGGTGTCGGCCGCCAATGCCGCCATCAATGCGGCCATTCAGGAGAAGGCGGTGATCGACAGCCTCGCGGTGGTGGGGCTGATCGCCCGGGGTTCCACGGCGGCTGAGATGGCGGCGTCGCAGCAGGCCGAGTTTGAACGCTGGGGTCCGCTGGTCAAGAAGGTGGGCTTCACGGCCGAATCATGAGCTGCTCTGCGCTACTTCGCGCGTGGCTACCCAGGTCGACGTCACATCGGGTTCCACGCACCCACGACAAGGAATGCGATAGATGAATGCGACCGTGGTGAAACGTGTGGCCGTGGTGGCCACGGGCGTGATCGGCGCCAGCTGGGCTGCGCTGTTCCTCGCGCGGGGCCTGGATGTAGAGGCGACCGACCCCTCGCCAGGCGCCGAGCAGCGCCTTCGCGATGCCGTGCAGGCCCACTGGCCCGCGCTGGTGCGGCAAGGGCTGGCGCCCGGCGCCAGCACCGGGCGACTGCGTTTTCATGCGCAGATGGAAGCCGCCGTGGAGGCGGCGGACTTTGTGCAGGAAAGCGGGCCCGAGCGGCGTGAGTTCAAGGCAGAGCTGTTTGCGCGCATGGACGCTGCCGCGCCCGCGCACGCCATCCTGGCCTCCAGCACCTCGGGCCTGGCAGTCACCGACATCCAGGCGGACTGCCGCCACCCGGGGCGCGTGGTGCTGGGCCACCCGTTCAACCCACCGCACCTCATTCCGCTGGTGGAAGTGGGCGGCGGCCAGCACACTGCGCCACAGGCCGTGGCCGATGCGATGGCGTTCTATGCCTCTCTGGGCAAGCGCCCCATCCATGTGCGGCGCGAGATCAAGGGCCACATCGCCAACCGCCTGCAGGCCGCGCTGTGGCGAGAAGCCTTTCACCTCGTGAATGAAGGCGTGGCCACCGTGGCCGATGTGGATGCCGCCATCGCCCACGGCCCCGGCCTGCGCTGGGCGCTGATGGGTCCTTTCATGAACCTGCACCTCTCAGGGGGCGAAGGCGGCATCGCACACCTGCTGGCCCACCTGGGCGGCCCCATCGAAGACTGGTGGCACGACCTGGGCAGCCCCGGCATGGACGCTGCGCTGCAGCAGCGTGTGGTGGAGGGTGTGGCGCAGGCCGCCGCAGACCTGTCCACGGCCGCGCTGGCGCAGGCCCGCGACGCCGTGCTGATCGAACTGTTGCGTGCCAAACGCAGCGCACCCGGCCTGCAATGAGCGCAGCCGCTTGATACCCGCGCCCCGGCATGCAAGACCCCATACTTTTTCCCGAGATCCGCCATGCACCCCGCCTTCCTTGACGACGACACCCATATCGCACCACCCCGCACTGTGCTCACCCGGTTTGACGACGGGTCCTTCACGCTGCGGTCTCCCACAGCCTTGCGGCCCTACGCGCGCTGCATTGGCGACTGGCTTGAGCGCTGGGCGCGCGAGACGCCGGACACCCTCGCGCTGGCAGAGCGCGACGCGCAGGGGGAGCACTGGCGCGGTCTGAGCTATGGCGAACTGCGCGCCCAGGTGGGTGCCGTGGCGCAGTCGCTGCTCGACCTGCGGCTGCCTGCGGGCCAGCCCATTGCCATCGTGTCGGACAACGCGGTGGACCACGCCGTGCTCATGCTGGCCGCCATGCATGTGGGCATCACGCCCTGCTCGCTGTCCAGCGCGTACGCGCGTTCCAGCGATCCGGGGCGCCTGCACAGCATGCTGGCGGCGCTGCAGCCCAGCCTGGTGTATGCGTCCGATGCGGCGGTGTATGCACGCGCACTGGCAGGGGTGGATGGCGTGGTGAAGGTGTTCAGCCGCCATGCCGACACCTGCCCGGGCAGCCTGCCGTTTGCGCAACTGCAGGCGGGCCGCGAAACCGCCGATGTGCAGCGCGCGTTCGACGCGCTGCTGCCGGGCGACCACGCCAAATACCTGCTCACATCCGGCTCCACCGGCCGGCCCAAGGTGGTCATCAACACGCACCGCATGCTGTGCGCCAACCAGCAGATGATGGCGCAGACCTGGCGGTTTCTGGAGCATGAGAAACCTGTGTTGGTTGACTGGCTGCCATGGAGCCACACCTTCGGCGGCAACCACAACCTCAACATGGTGCTGTGCCACGGCGGCACGCTCTACATCGATGAAGGCCGCCCCATGCCCGGCCTGGTGGAGAAAACCGTGCGCAATCTGCGCGATGTGAAGCCGACCATGCTGTTCAACGTGCCACGCGGGTTCGACATGCTCCTGCCGCTGCTGGAGGCGGATGATGCGCTGGCTGCCGAAGTGCTTTCGCGCGTGCGGCTCGCGTTTTACGCGGCGGCGGCGCTGGCGCCTTCCACCTGGCAGCGCCTGCAGGCCGTGGCGCAGCGCGTGCGGCCTGCGCAGCCGCTGTGGCTGACCACGTCCTGGGGCGCCACGGAAACCGCACCGGCCGTGACGACTGCGCACTGGGGCTTGGAGGGCGCTGGCTGCATTGGCGCACCGCTGCCGGGGCTCGAGCTCAAGCTGGTGCCCAGCGGCAGCAAGCTGGAGATGCGGGTGAAAGGCGTGTCGGTGTTCAGCGGCTACCGCAATGCGCCGCGCGAAACGGCCTCGGCGTTTGACGAGGAAGGCTTCTACCGCATCGGCGACGCGGCCTATCTGGTGGATGCCGAGCGGCCCGAGCGGGGTGTGGTGTTCAACGGCCGCGTGGCTGAAGACTTCAAGCTGTCGAGCGGCAGCTGGGTGTCGGTGGGCACGCTGCGGGTGGAGCTGGTGTCGCAGCTGGCGCCCCTGGTGCAGGACATCGTGCTCACGGGGCACGACCGGGACGAGGTCGGAATGCTGGTGTTCCCGTCGCCTGCAGGGGCGCGCGAACTGGTCGCCTTGCGGGAGAAACTGAAATCGGTGATGGCAGAGCGGCGCAGGGCGGGAGCCGGTTCGTCCCAAAGTCCCACGCGTGCGCTGGTGCTGGGCCAGCCGCCCGACGCGGACGCGGGCGAAATCACCGACAAGGGCTACATCAACCAGGCGGCGGTGCTGGCACGCCGCGCCGGGGATGTGGCAGCGCTCTACGCCACACCCCCGGGGGGAGGCGTGGTCACACTGTGACCAGCGCCTGCGGGGCCCAACGGCCCCGGAGCATCAGACCGTAGCGTCCTTCAGCTTCTTCAGCGCGCGGGTCTTGATCTTCACCGATGCGGGCTTGGCGGGGAACCAGCGCTCTTCGCCGGTGAACGGGTCCTTGCCAAAGCGCTTCTTCTTGGCGGGCACTTGTTGCAGGCCGATCTTCAGCACGCCAGGCAGCGTGAATTCGCCGGAGCCCTTCTTGTGCACGGAGCCCAGGATGGCGGCTTCGAGTGCGGCCAGCACGGCCTTGGTGGCCTTGGGTTCCACGCCCGACTGCTCGGCCAGGTGGGCCACCAGCGTGGTCTTGTTGAAGGCGGTCTTGATGGGCTTGAGGGCTGCTGGTGCTGCTGCGGCAGCCGCAGGCTTGGCGGCCGCCTTCTTGGCGGCGGGGGCGGCCTTCTTGGCTGCAGGTGCAGCGGCCTTCTTTGCGGGGGCAGTGGTTTTCTTTGCAGTTGCCATGGTGATGTTGAGGAAAGTGAAGTTTTGGTTGTCAGCGTGAAAAGGTGCCCGCCTGATTTTTCAGGAGGGGCACCGGATTCTAGAGGCGATGGTGCGCGCGCGCACTAGGAGTCTGCGCGGCAGCAGGAGCATCGGCTGCAACGCACGATAAGGCGGTCTCGCGCGGAATGACCTGCGCCGAGGGGGGCTACCCTGGGTTTCGGGGCAGTGCGGCGCAGAAGAGCCGCCGCGCGGCGGGTGCCGGTTCCTCGGCGCTTCAGCGCTTCAGGACGGCCGGCTGGCGCGCACGCCACAGCTGGTAACGCGAGCGCTGCAGCGCCACCAGCTCCACCAGGCCCCAGGTGGCTGCGGCTGCCAGCAGGCCGAGCGTCACGGCCCGGCGGTAGGACTCAGTCCTGCGCAGGCGCCGCCGCAGCATCGTCGTGCGTCCATTCGTGCGTGCGGGGCAGGTCCAGGCTCAGCCAGCCGCGTTCGTCAAACAGCTCGTCCAGGAGCCGTTGCAATCCGAGCCATTTCCAGAGCATGGTGCACCTCTTTCCGAAGTTGGAACTGCCCGCAAGTTAGCGCGCATGTGTGACGGTTTCGCGTCGTTTCGCTGAACCCACACATTCGCGTCATGGGGTTTCCGGCGCGAGCCGCCCAGAGCTATGCTTGGCGCCGCAGCGTATCGCGGCACCACCGTTCTTCCGACTCCTGGCCTCTACGCCATCCACGTCCTCCTTTACCTTCCCTCCCCGCATGCTGGCCGAGCTTCAGGCGCTGGAAAAAATCATCGAACGGGGAGGACGCCACCTGGAGGTGCACACGGTGCGGCAGGTGGAACTGGCCACCGGTGCCTGTCTGCCGGTGATGTCCATTGCCATCGGCAACCCGTCGCTCGATGTCCCCGCCGTCGGCTTCTTTGGCGGCGTGCACGGGCTGGAGCGTATCGGCACGGAGGTGGTGCTGGCCTATTTGCAGAGCTTGGTCATGCGCCTGCAGTGGGACACCACGCTGCACCAGCAGCTAGAGCGTGTGCGCATGGTCTTCATGCCCGTGGTCAACCCCGGCGGCATGTGGGCGGGCACCCGCGCCAACCTGCGCGGGGTGGACCTGATGCGCAACGCGCCCGTGGACGCGGTGGACCGCGTGCCGCCGGGCATTGGCGGGCAGCGCGTGAGCGCCAGGCTGCCGTGGTACCGGGGGCGTCTGGGCGACGCGATGGAGACTGAAAGCCTGGCGCTGTGCGAGGTGGTGGAGACCGAGCTGCTGGCGCGGCCCTTCAGCTTGGCGCTGGATTGCCACTCCGGCTTTGGCGCGCGCGACCGGCTGTGGTTTCCGTATGCGCACACGCGCAAGCCCATCGCGCACCTCGCCGAGATCCATGCGCTGCAGGAAATCTATCTGCAGGCCTACAGCAACCACCCCTACGTGATCGAGCCGCAAAGCACGCAGTACCTCGCCCACGGCGACCTGTGGGACCACCTCTACCTGCTCGCCTGCAGCGAGCTGCCAGCCCACACCTTCCTGCCGCTCACGCTGGAGATGGGGTCCTGGCTGTGGATCAAGAAGAACCCGCGGCAGCTGTTCTCGCGCAATGGCATCTTCAACCCGCTCATCAGCCACCGCCAGCAGCGCGTGCTGCGCCGGCACCTCTCGCTGCTGGATTTCCTGTCGCGCGCGGCCTGTAGCCATGCGCGTTGGATGCCCACGCCCGAGCAGCGCGCGCGCCACCGCGCTCAGGCGCTGGCGGCGTGGTACTGAAGCGCCAGCCAGCCCGCACCATGCCGCCCGTTCCTCGTCCCCCATCGCTTCACCACTCTCGCCGCCATTGGATTCTGCTGCGCGGACTGACCCGGGAGGGCGCGCATTGGGGCGATTTTGCGCAGCGCCTGCAGCAAGCGCTGCCCGGGGACACCGTGCGTACCCTGGACCTGCCCGGCAACGGCGCGCAGCACCGCATGCCGTCGGCCACCACCGTGCAGGACATGGTGCACGCCTGCCGCAACGCGTTGGGGCTCGCTGGATCAACGCGGACGGCCTCTGTCGGTGCCACTCATCAGGCGGAAGACTGCACGCCCCCGCCGCAGCGCTACCACCTGCTGGCTATGTCGCTGGGCGCCATGGTCGCCACGGAGTGGGCGCACAGCGCGCCGCACGAGGTGGCGGGGTGCGTGCTCATCAACACCAGCATGCGGCCGTTCAGCCCCGTGCACCAACGGCTGCGGTTGCGCAACCTGCCAGCGCTGCTGCGGCTGGCCTGGCACTGGCGCAGCGATGCCGCAGCGGCCGAGGCCATCATCCTGCGCCTCACCAGCCAACGGGCCGAAGAGCACCGCGCGCGGCTTGCTGACTGGGTCGACGTGCGTCGGCAGCGGCCCGTGGCGGCCGCCAACGCATTGCGCCAGCTGCTGGCGGCGGCACGCTACCGTGCCCCAGCGCAGGTGCCTGCGCCTCCCGTGCTACTGCTGGGCAGCCAGCACGACGGGCTGGTTTCCAGCCAGTGCTCGGTGGCACTGGCGCGGGCCTGGGGGTGCTCGCTGCGGCTGCATCCATTTGCAGGCCATGACCTGCCGCTGGACGACCCCCAATGGGTCATCGACGGCGTGTGCGACTGGCTGGAGAACGATGCAGGCAAGGGCTGAGCGCTGAGGGCGTCCTGCGCTACTACCGAGCGCAGATTCCTAGTCCACTGAAACCGAGAAATCGGCTTCAGCGGACTAGAGCTTGTCGAGCGACACCGCCGGCTGCCAGGGCGCGCCGGCGGGCAGCGCTCGGGCCTCGGCCACGCGCTCGCGCAGGCGCGTGGCCGCCGGGTCGCCGGGCAGTTGCTGCAGCAGCAGCGCCAGCTGCGACTCGGCACCCTGCCAGTCGCGCGCATGGAAGGCGGCGAGCGCCGCGCTGCTCACCTCGCGCACCGCCGCATCGTTGCAGGGCGTGAACACCCGCACCGGCTCGGTCTTGCCCTTCACGATCACGTCGTCCAGCGGCCGCAGCCCCAGCGCGGGTGGCAGCTGCGCCGCCGTGGCGGCCGACAGCAGGATGCCGGTACCGAAGGCCTTGTTGGCGCCTTCCAGCCGGGCCGCCAGGTTCACCGCATCGCCAATGGCGGTGTACGAAAACCGCTGCTCGGACCCCACGTTGCCCACCACCACGCGCCCCGTGTGCAGCCCGATGCGCATGTGGATGGGGGGCAGACCGCGTGCCTGCAGGCCGGCCACCAGCGACTGCATGGCCTGCTGCATGGCGATGGCAGCCGCCACCGCATGCTCGGCATGCTGCGCATCGGGCACGGGCGCGCCCCAGAAGGCCATCACCGCGTCGCCGATGAACTTGTCCACCGTGCCGCCCGTGGCGTGGATGATGGGCGTCATGGCGTTGAAGTAGCCCGTCAGCACTTCCACGGTCTGCTCGGCGCTCAGCTGCTCGGACAGCGTGGTGAAGTTGGCCAGGTCGGTGAACATGAGCGTCAGCTCGCGCGCCTCGCCGCCCATGCGCATCAGCTCGGGCTGCGCGATGAGGCGCTCGACCACGGCGGGCGGCACGTATTGCGCGAACATGGCACGCGTGTGCCGTGCGCGGCGGCGCAGCGCCGCATAGCCCACCAGCCCCGCCGTGGCGTACAGCGCCACGGTGCACGCCGCGGGCAGCAGCGGCGGCCACCACAGGCGGTGGCGCGCAAACAGCCACCACGACACGGCCGCGATGGCCACCAGCACCCCGCCCGCCAGCGCGGCCGCAGCGGCCGGGTGCAGCCGCCGCTGCGACCACAGCAGCGTGGGCAGCAAGGCCAGCACCAGGGTCAGCGTCCAGGCCTCAGGCACGCTGCGCAGGCCGCTGCCGGTGAGCAGGTTGTCCACCAGCGTGGCCTGCAGCTCGACACCCGGAAACAGCCGGTCGCCGCCGGTGGTGCCGAAGGGTGCATTGAACATGTCGGCCTGTGCGCGCTCCAGCTCGGCCGCCGTGCGGGCCGCGCGGCCCACCAGCACGATCTTGCCCTGAAAGAACCCCTCGGGCAGCAGCCCGGGCGTGAGCGCCTGGTAGTACGAGCGGGTGTCGAAGGTGCTGCGCGGGCCGCGGTAGCCGATCCACTCGGCGTGCTGCAGCCCCGCGGCAGGGGCGGCCTGGCCGCGCGCCTCGGCCGCGCGCTGGGCGAGGCGCTGCGCAAAAGTGTTGTGGCCGCTGGGCGGCGCACGGCGCACCACGAAGTCTTCATCGGGCGTGACGCCCGCATCGCCGGCCTCGGCACCGGCGTCCAGAAAGCGCTGCAGCGGCAGCACCTCGGTCCACAGGTCGGCGTTGGCGCTGCGGACCTGTTCGCGCAGCGAGGCCAGCACCACGGGCCCGGCTTCGGCGATGGCCTGGGCCAGCGCCGCGTCCTCGGGCTCGGTGCTGGGCTCGGCAAACACCACATCGAGCCCCACGGCCGCCGCGCCCTCGGCCTGCAGCCGGCGCAGCAGCTGCGCGTGCACGCTGCGCGGGAAGGGCCAGGCCAGCTGCAGCTCCTGAAAGGTGGGCTCGTCGATGGCCAGGATCACCACCGGCAGCGGGCTGCGGTGCGGCGCGGCCAGCGCCGTGAGTACGTCGAAGGTCTTGAACTCCAGCGCATGCCAGGGCCGGGTGAAACTGGCCGCGCCCACCACCAGCAGCGCCAGCAGGCACGCGGCCAGGGCCAGCAGCCGCTGGCGCAGGCGCGGCTGGCTGCGGCGTTCTCGCGCGGGTGGAGCGGTTGCGGGCGCCACGGGGTCAGAAGCGGTAGCGGGCGTCGAGGACGTAGCGGGTCTTGCGCCGGTCGGACTGCGGCGCCCACAGGTTCAGCGCCGCCGCACCGATCACCCAGTGCTTGTCGCGCGACTCCCAGAACCCCATCAGGTCCACGCCCCAGCCGGGCGCGATGCGCGTGAGGTTCTCCTTGTCTTCAAAGCGCTCCGAGCGGTAGACCGCGCGGGCACTGACATAAAAGCGCTGCTCGCTCGCCCAGGTCGCGCCAATGACCGCCGTGTGGCGCGGAATGTAGGGAATGCGGCCCACGGGGATGTCGGCATCGAAGCTGCGGCTTTCGCTGCCCTGGTACAGATATTTGGCGTAGCCCGACCAGCTGCGGCTGAACATGTGGTTGACGCCCACACCCAGCGTCTTGAGCGTGCCGGTATCAAAGCTGGGCGTGTCTTCCAGCAGGTCGGTGGTCGACAGGTTCACGAGCTGCGCGTTGCGCATTTCTTCCAGGAAGGGAAGGCTGGGCGTGCGCATGTCCACGCCCACCGTGCCGGGGTTGGTCACCCGGAGGTGGTCGGCGCGCAGGCTCAGGAAGGTGTTCTGCGAGAGCTCCATCCCCAGCTGGGCGACAAGGCGCTTGTGGCGTCCTCCGGCTTCCAGCAGCCGGTCCTCCACAGGGATGCCCGCCGTTTCCACGCTGGTGAGGGTGGAGACGCTCAGCGGCCGCATCCAGTCCTGGTAGGCCATGCGCACCGTGGTGCCCTGCGCGGGTTGCCACACCAGGCCCACGCGGGGCGTCACCACGCGCTCGGTGTCCGCCCGGGTGGCCTGCGTTTCGCTGAACTCGTCCAGGTTCACCAGATAGCTCTGCGTCAGGCCATCGACGCGGTGGCGGATCTGCTGCAGGCCCAGCGCAGCATCGACGCTCAGGCCAGGGTCCAGCCGCTGGGTGGTCGCCATGGTCAGGGCCGTGTAGCGCCGGTCGACGTTGTTGTACCCCCCTACCAGCAGGTTGTCGACGTAGGTACCCAAGCCAGGGATTTCGGCAGCGACAACGGCCTCGCCACCGATGAGATTGTTCTGGCGCTCGCGCACATGCTCCAGCGCCACGCTGAAGCGGCTGCCCGGCGCGGTGTCCACCGTGTGGCGCAGCTGCACGTCGCTGAAGTGCTTGCGGGGCTCGCTGCCCACGCCCATCAGGCTCACAAAGGGCGGGTCGATGTAGAGCGTGGGATAGCGCAGCAGCAAGGTGTTCTCCACCGTGCGCCCCACTTTGAGCCAGGTCTGCTGCGTCGGGCCCCAGCGGTACGACATGCCCAGCGCCCCTTGCGTGCTCTTGTTGTCCAGCGAGGTCTCGAACCGGTTGTCGCTGCGCAGGCGCATGTCGAACTGGTTCATGTAGGCAAACAGGTTGATGCGCTCCGTCGCCTGCATGCCCAGCCCCACGGTCAATGCCTGTGCGCGCACATCGCCGAACCCCGCTCGCACGGCCGGCGCATTGTTCACCTGCAGGTCAAACGGAAAGTCGGTGGCCCGCGCCGGCTGGACCTTGAGGAACCAGGACACCGGCACATGGGTGTTGTTGATGCCATTGAGCGTGAGGGCCGGTGCACGCATGCGGTATTGGTCCCGGTCCACCGTCACCCCCACCGCCCCATGCACGCCCGGCGCCTGCAGCAGCGACGCATACCGCTGGCTCGCACCAAATGCCATGGGGTCGGTGAGAAAGCCCTGGAACAGCGCCGAGTTCTTGTTGAACTCGCCCGCATAGCGGTCGGCCAGGAACAGGTGGCTGCCGCCCCAGTAGGGATAAAAACTCTGCTGCGCCAGCTCCAGCGCCCAGTCTTCCATGCCGAAGAAGGCGAGCGACGCGCCGAGGTTGGCGCTGCCCTTCTGGTCGTTGGCCACCTGGTTGAGCGACTTGAGATAAGGCATGCGCTGCACCGCGTCGCGGGCGGCCTGCACCGCGTCGCCGGGCTGGAACAGGTCGGTGTGGATCTGCGCCAGCAGCATGTGCGGCACGGGGTCCTTGTCGTCGAGCAGGATGGCCTGGCGCAGCGTGGCCAGCGCGTCGGCGTGGCGGCCGAGCTGGTAGTAGGCCACGGCGGTCCAGGTCTTGGCGCGGGCGTAGCGCGGCTCCAGCACCCCGGCGCGCAGCAACGCGTCCAGCGCCGCATCGGGCTGGCCCCGCTTGAGGTGCAGCAGGCCCTGGCCGGTGAGGGCCACGTAGTCGGCCGGGTTGTCGCCCAAAGCGGCCTCGAAGGCCAGCCCGGCCTCGGTGAACTGGTTGACGAAGGTCTCGAGCGTGCCGCGCTCGCCCTGGCCGCCGGGCACCTGCGGGTCCAGCGCAAGGGCGCGCTCCAGGGCGGCGCGGGCGCGGCGCGGGTCTTCGCGTTCCACATGGGCACTGCCCAGGCCCTGCCAGCTGCGCGCGTCCTGCGGAGCCAGCGCGGTGGCCTCTGTATAGGCGGCCAGCGCGGCCGGGGCCTCGCCACGGCGCCGGGCCAGCTCGGCGCGCACCAGCGCCAGGCCGGCATGGGCCGGGTCTGCATCCGCAGGGGCCAGCGTGGCGTCGGCCTCGGCCAGCTGGTCGGTGAACAGCTGCACGCGGGCCAACTGCGCGCGCAGTGCGGGGTGCCCGGGCCAGCGCTGCAGCGCGGCCCTGAGCACGGTCACGGCGCCCGCGCCCTCGCCGTCCATCAGCTGCAGGTCGGCCTGCATCAGCCACAGCGGCAAAGGAGCGGCGGCGGGGTCGGCGGCGCTGGCGCGCATTGCCTGCTCGATCCACCCGCGCGCGGCGAGCATGTCGCCCGACTGCAGCGCGGTGGCGGCTTCCATCACGCGCACCCAGTGCGCGGGCGCCCCTGCCGCGCGCGCCTGCGCCAGGGCCGCACGGGCGGCGGCCGGATCGCGGGCACGCAGGGCGGCATGCACGGGCGCGAGCACGGCCGGCAGCGCCTCGGGTTGCGGCTCGGCGGCCAGGTGCGGCAGCGGGTCGGCACGCAGCGCGTTCACCCACTGGATGCGGTCGCGCGGCTGGGCCAGCACCAGCTTGACGGGGGCCTTGCCCACTTCGGCGTAGGCGGCCTCGTTGGCGGCCACCAGCACCTGGCCCTGCGCGTTGCCGAACTCCACCGTGCCGGACAGCACGGTGAGCAGCGTGCGCCCGTCGTCCTCCACGCTGAGGTCCCAGTCCGTGCCTCGGATGGCGGCCACGGCGGCCGGTGTCTCCAGGTTCAGGCGCGAGCCGTCGGGGCGGCGCGTCTGGGTCCAGGCGCGGCCGCTGTTGAGCAGCAGCGTGGTGACCGGCTGGGCCGGGGTCGCCACGCCCTTGACCTGCAGCACGGTGTTCTGGTGCAGGCGCAGCTGGGTCTGGTCGGCAAACAGCAGGGCCATCTTGGCGGCTTCGCGCGTGCGCACAAAGTCGCCCGTGGCCAGCGCCTGCGCGGGCCGGGCCGGGCGCCAGTCGGCACCCGCTGCCGCCGCGCGCTGGTCCCCTGCGCCCTGCAGGCTGATGATCTCTGCCGCCGCACCCGCCGGCACCACGGCCTGCGATGCGAGCGGCCAGGCCAGGGCGACAGCAAGCGCACAGGCGCGCAGGGCGGACGGAGAAACGGTGTGGCGGGGCATGGCGGGGCTTTCGCTGGGGTTGCAGGAGGCATCTCGGAAGACACGGGCTGGCGCGCCTCCCTCGCGCCCGCCCGTCAGCCAAAAATTATCGCGAGGCGCTGGGCGAATGGCCCCACCGGGCGCGGATGGGGCGCCCATATTTCATGAAGAAAGCCACATTTTGTTGCGCGGCGTAACAGGGCGGGACGGGCGGCGCCCCTTGCGTGCCCACCGTGCGCCCACCGTGCGCCCACCTCGCCCCGTGCCGCGGCGGGGCGCACGGCCCTTTCCTACACCCGATGGCCGCGTGCAGTGATACAACAGAGGGTCTCCCTCACTCGCTTGGCCCGGCCACCCGCCCGCCGGGGCCGACAAGCCCGACTGGAAAGACGCTGCCCATGCCCGACAACCGCCGCCTGAAGATTGGCCTGTCCGCCTGTTTTCAACACGCCGACCCCACCCGCCCACTGTTCACCAACAAAACGCTGCAGTACGTGGAGCAGTCCATCGCGCACTGGATCATGTCGGCGGGTGCCATGGTGGTGATGGTGCCCTGCCCCACGGGCGAGACCGCACGCGGCGACGTGACGCTGCAGCACTATGCCGAGTGGCTGGATGGCGTGGTGATGCACGGCGGCGCCGACGTGTGGCCCGGCAACTACGGCGAGGAGCCCTTGCGCGAAGAATGGGTCGGCGACCGCGTGCGCGACATTTACGACCTGGCCCTGGTCAAGGCCTTTGCCGAGGTGGGCAAGCCCATCTTCGGCGTGTGCCGGGGCCTGCAGCTCATCAACGTGGCGTTTGGCGGCGCGCTGTACCAGGACATCGAGACCCAGCACCCGGGCGCGATGCAGCACCGCAATGCCACGGCCTATGACCAGCATTTCCATGACATCCAGATCGTGGCTGACTCGCACCTGGCCAAGCTCTACCCCAACACGCCGCGCGCGCGGGTCAACAGCATCCACCACCAGGGCATCAAGCGGGTGGCGCCCGACTTCGTGGTCGAAGCGCTCAGCGAGCCCGACGGCGTGCCCGAAGCCATCCGCCTGCAACCGGCGCCCGGGCGGGGCTACATCGCGGCCACGCAGTGGCACCCGGAGTTCCACAAAGTGGGCTCTGACACTTTCGACGACACGGCCATCCTTCAGGACTTTCTGGCCGCCTGCGCACAGGCCAAGGACCACCCGTTGCGCCGCAGCGGCAGCCAGCCGCCAGCGGGCCTGCGCGACCGCGCCACACGGATGCTGCGCGGCGCGCTGCGCAGAAACCGCGCCCACGAAGAGCATCGCGCATAGGGCCCGGGCACCCCGGCCGTGCCGCGCAGCCGAACGGCTTGGAAAAATTTGGACGAAATATGGCCTTAGCGCTTATCCACAAAGGATTTATCGCTACTAAATTTGAAGCAATGTAGATCTCGCCCGGAGCCCCCAGCACGACGCAGGTCTTTGCAATAGCTGTAAATTCATCCAGTGAATTTACAGTCCAAGCTCGCGATTCTGGCGGACGCCGCCAAGTACGACGCCTCCTGTGCGTCCAGCGGCGCCGCACCGCGCAACTCGGTGGGCGGGCGCGGCATGGGCTCGACCGAGGGCATGGGCATCTGCCACAGCTATGCGCCCGACGGGCGCTGCATCTCGCTGCTCAAGGTTCTGCTCACCAACTTCTGCCAGTACGACTGCCTGTATTGCGTGAACCGCGTGACCAGCAACGTGCCGCGCGCGCGCTTTGCGGTGGCGGAGGTGGTGCAGCTCACGCTCGACTTCTATCGCCGCAACTGCATCGAGGGCCTGTTCCTGTCGAGCGGCATCATCCAGAGCCCCGACTACACCATGGAGCAGGTGGTGGAGGTGGCGCGCGTGCTGCGTGAGGAGCACGCCTTTCGCGGCTACATCCACTTGAAGACCATCCCCGACGCATCGCCCGAGCTGATGCTGCGCGCAGGCCGCTACGCCGACCGGCTGTCCATCAACATCGAGTTGCCCACCCCCGAAAGCCTTGCCGCCCTGGCGCCCGAGAAAGACGGCGCTGCCATCGACCGCTCCATGGCGAGCATGGCGGTGCACATCGGCGAGTCGCGCGCCGCGCGCAAGGAGCAGGCCGCAGAGGCCATCGTGTCGATGCCGCAGTCGCGCAGCACCCGCCGGGCCAGCGCGCCGCTGTTTGCGCCCGGCGGGCAAAGCACGCAGATGATCGTGGGCGCCGATGCCACCAGCGACCGCACCATCCTCGCCACCAGCGCCCGGCTGTATGGCGCGCACCGGCTGCGGCGGGTGTACTACTCGGCCTTCAGCCCCATCACCGACGCCGCCCGCGCCCTGCCGCTGGCCGCACCGCCCACCGTGCGCGAGCACCGGTTGTACCAGGCCGACTGGCTGATGCGCTTTTACGGGTTCACCCACGACGAGATCGTGCCGCCCAGCCAAGGCAGCACGGGCAGTGCGCCCGGCATGCTGGCGCTGGACATGGACCCCAAGCTGGCGTGGGCGCTGGCGCACCGCGAGCGCTTCCCCGTCAACCTCAACACCGCCCCGCGCGAGCTGCTGCTGCGCGTGCCCGGCTTGGGCGTGCAGACGGTGGACCGCCTGCTGGCCGCACGGCGCGTGCGCCGCCTGCGCCATGCTGACTTGGCGCGGCTGCATGTGCCGCTCAAGAAAGTGCTGCCGTTTGTGGAGGCCGCCGACTACCGCCCCGGCCGCGCGCTGGAGGCGACGGACCTGGCAGCGCAGCTGGCGCCACCACCGGTGCAGCGCAGCTTGTTTTGAAAGAGGCATCCATGGCACGCGACACCTGCATCTCCACACCCGTTCGCCCTGAGCCTGTCGCAGGGCTGCCTCACGGCGGCGCCCTGGCTTCGACAGGCTCAGCCCGAACGGGTGGGCAAGGTGCACGCGCGCTGGAAGCCAGCGACCCGCAACGCCACACGGTCACCCTCGACCACCCCACCGACTGGCCCGGCTTTCGCACCGCAGCGCGCGCCCTGGTGCAAGCCCGGGTGCCGCCACACGCCGTGGACTGGCGCTGCCAGGCCGATGCGGCGGAAGACCTCTTTGCGCCCGAGCCCCACGGCGCAAACACCTTGCCCCCACCCGCACCCGGCGCGCCCGCCCTGCGCGTGCCGCCCGACTTTGTGCGCCTGTGCGAGCAACTGATCCTGCACCGCGACCCGGCCCGCTTTGCGCTGATGTACCGCCTGCTGTGGCGCATGGCCCAAGGCGGCGCGGACGGCGAAGCCGCACGGCACGACCCGCTGGACGCCGACCGCATGCAAGCCCACCACATGGTCCGCGCCGTGGGGCGCGACATGCACAAGATGCACGCCTTTGTGCGCTTTCGGCCGGTGCCGGAACCCGACGGGCAGACCCTGCACATGGCCTGGTTCGAGCCCGACCACTACATCACCGTGGCCAATGCGGGCTTCTTCATCCGCCGCTTCACGCAGATGCGCTGGGCCATCCTCACGCCCGACGCCAGCGTGCGCTGGGACGGCCAGCAACTGCACACCGGCCCCGGCGCGCAGCGCAGCGACGCACCGCCGCCCGACGCAGGCGAGGCGCTGTGGATCACCTACTACCGCCACATCTTCAACCCCGCGCGGCTCAAGCTCACCATGATGAAAAAGGAGATGCCCACGCGCTACTGGCACAACCTGCCGGAGGCCGCGCTCATCACCGAGCTGGCGCAGACCGCACACGAGCGCAGCGCGCAGATGGTGGCAGCCGAGCCCACCACGCCGCGCAAACCGATTGCGCCCCTCAAGCGCCCGGCGCCCACGGGCCCGGAATGAGTCGGCCTCTCCGCACATGAAACCCCATTCGGGCTGAGCCTGCCCGAGCCCTGCGCGGCGCTTCGACAGGCTCAGCGTGAACGGTTCACGGGGGTGGGCGCCGCCCCTGAACGCCCGAGGCCTGGCGCATCGCACTGAACTGCGGCGCAGGCTGCGCCGCCGTCCACCGCCAGGGCAGTGCCTGGGCGCGCCACACACCACCCAGCACCTGCAGCCGCAGCACGCGCTGCGCGCCGGGCCAGGGCGCGCTGTCGGCCTCGCTCCAGCGCAGCTCGGCGCGCGCGGCCACGTGCAGCAGGCCGCCCCCGTCATAGTCCACCCACAGCAGCCCGGCCAGCGGGTGCTGCGCCAGGTTGCCCAGGGTGTTGAAGAACAGGTTGCCCGGGTAGTCGGGCAGCGACAGCACCACGCCGTCCGGCGTGTGCTCCACGTGCACAAAGCCGGGCTCGCCGCCCCGGTGCGACACGTCCACGCCGTCGCTGCGGCCCGCGCCCGGGCGTGGCGCCGAGGCGCTGGCGATGAAGAGCGTGTCGCTGCGCGCCACCAGCGCCAGCGCGGCGGCATCCAGCTGTGCGCCCAGGGGCTGCGCGGGGGCAGGCGGTGCCACCACCGCGTGCAGGCCGGGCTCGCGCGCCTGGATGTACTTGGGGCAGTTGCCGAAACTCTGCACCACGTCCACCGCCAGCCCCGTCGCGCCGAAGGCGGCCATGCGCCCGTTCATGCGGTTGCGGCGGCGGGTGTGCGGCTCCAGCCCCAGCACGCCCACCGGGGCGCCCGCACCGTGTGCCAACAGTGCCGCCAGCGCCGGGTCGGCCGCCATGGACGCCCCGGGCGCCACGGCGATGTGCATGCTGCGCGCGGTAGGCGTGTGCACAAAGCCGGGCGGCCCGGCCACCATGGTGGCCCAAGGCTGGCCCTGCGCGTCCAGTGCGCCGAGCAGCAGCGTGGGCAGCTTTTCGAACAGCTCGCGATGCGGGTCGGGCATGTGGTCGCGCAGCACCTGGGGGCCGATGGCGGCCATGCGCTCGCGCACGCCCATGCGCGCCTGCAGCGCCTGCTCGCCCGCGTGGAAGGCCGGTGGGTTGTCCGTCATGCGGCCTCCTGCCCGGGCGGGGCCAGGGTGTCTGCCAGCGGCACATAGCCCGGGAGCGCCTGCAGCCGCGCCACCCAGGCGCCGATGCGCGGGTAGTCCGCCATGGGCAGTCCGGCGATGTGGGCTTGCGAGGTGTAGCTGACCATGGCGATGTCGGCCAGGCTGGGCGCGGCGCCCCCCAGCAGCCAGGTGCGGCCCTGCAGTTCAGCTTCCATGTGGTCGAGCAGGCGCCGGCCCGTGGCCAGCGCCCCCTCGCGGTCGGCCACGGGCCGGCCCGCCAGCGTGGCATAGCGCGGGTTGGCCACGCCAGGCACCAAGAGGCCCGCCGCCAGGCTGAACCAGCGCTGCAGCCGGGCCTGGCCCACGGCGTCCTGCGGCATCCAGGCGCTGCCGGGGGCGTAGCGCTGCGCCAGGTACACCAGGATGGCGTTGCTGTCGGCGAGCACCATGTCGCCATCCACCAGGACGGGCACCTGGCCCAGCGGGTTCAGCGCCAGGAACGCGGGGGTGCGGTGCTCGCCCCTGCGCAGGTCCAGGTCCACCCGGTCGCAGGGCAGGCCCAGCAGGGACAGCATCAGTTCCACCCGATGGCAGTGGCCCGAGACGGGCATGCGGTAGAGCGTGAGGGCGGGGGCAGGTGTGGGCATGACAGGCTTTCTCAAAAAGAAATGGACAGTGCCGCGACCTTATCTATTGCGCATATTGGCGTGAATATCCATAGTTCGCCTTTCAAAATTGCATGGATTGCAACAATGGACCACCTGGACAGCCTGCGCAGCTTTGTGGCCGTGGCCGACGCGGGCGGCTTTGCGGCGGCGGCGCGGCGCCTGGGCTGCTCGGCGGCGGCCGTGACGCGCGCCATTGCAGCGCTGGAGGCGCGCCTGGGCGTGCTGTTGTTCCAGCGCAGCACCCGCCTGGTGCGGCTCACCGAGGCGGGTGAGCGCTTTCTGGCCGACTGCCGCCCCATCCTGAACGATCTGGCGGAGGCCGAGCAGGCCGCCAGCGGCGCGCAGGCCGAGGCCCAGGGGCTCTTGGCCATCACCGCGCCGCAGATGTTTGGCATCCAGCATGTGGCGCCCATCGTGCAGGCCTTTGTGCAGGCCCAGCCGCGCGTGCAGGTGCGCACGCTGTTCGTCAACCGGCTGGTGCACCTGCTGGACGAGGGCATGGACGTGGCGATCCGCATTGCGCAACTGCCGGACTCGGGCCTCACCGCCGTGCAGGTGGGCGCGCTGCGGCGGCTGGTGGTGGCCTCGCCCGCGTACCTGGCGCAGCATGGCGAGCCCCGCCACCCCGACGACCTGGCCGCGCACCGCGCCATTGGCTTTGCCTTTGATGCCCGCGCGCCCACGCCCTGGCGGTTCAAGGACGGCGCGCTGGGCCAGCCGCAGTTTGCATGGATCAGCAACAGCAACGAAGTAGACATTGCCGCCGCCGAGGCCGGCGTGGGCCTGACCCGCTGCCTGGCCTACCAGGCCGCCGCCAGCCTGCGCGCGGGGCGCCTGCGCATCGTGCTGGCCGAGCACGAACTGCCGCCCGTGCCGGTGCACATCGTCTACCCGGCAGGGCGGCGTGCGCCCGCCAAGGTACGGGCCTTCGTGGAATTCGCGCGCGAGCGGCTGGCCGCCGAGCCGGTGCTGCAGGGGCGGGGCCTATGAGTCTGCGCGGTAGAAGGCATGGAAGCGAAATGCGCGAAAACCGAGGATCGCGTGATGCTACCGACAAGCCCAGGCTGGCCCCCTGGGCGCAGGGCCACGCTGACCCGTGGCTGACAGCACGCGGGCCGCTTCTGGAATACTTGCGCCCGGTTGGATGTGAAATGTGCAGGAGCCGGGAGCCTGCACCCTCTGAAGAGACAACAAAGGAACAAGGCCCACCATGAGCATTTTTGATCGGCTGCTCGGCAGCGTTCGCAAGCCTGCCGAGCGTCCCGAAGCCCCCCCGGCGGCGCCAGCCGGGCCTGTGGAGCGTCGCCGGCGCAAGCGCGTGAACGCGCGCAAGGGCACGAGCGTGCTCATCATCGACGACTCGCCCACCGTCGTGACGGTGCTGCGCAAGGCGCTGCGCTCGGCCGGCTACGACACGCGCGAGGCCGGGGATGCCGAGCAGGGGCTGGCACTGATGGAGCAGAACCCGCCCGAGCTGATCTTTCTGGACATCATCCTGCCGGGCATGAACGGCTTCAACGCGCTGCGCACCATCCGCAAGTCTCCGGCCTTGCAGCACATTCCGGTCATCATGATCAGCGGCAACGAGCACGCCACCGAGCAGTTCTATGCCAACCGCATCGGCGCCGACGATTTCATGAAGAAGCCGTTCTCGCGCCATGAAATTTTCGCGCGCATCGAGCTGCTGCTGGATGCGGACTTCATCCCCCGGCGCAAGGGCACAGCCCTGACGCCTGCGGATGCACCTTAAGGCGACGCTGAATAAGTCTCCGCGATGGCGCGCGCCCTGGTTTGGGATGGGCTGCAAGGCGCAAAGCACAGCCATAGCCGTAGCTATGGCGAGCATTTGCAACGCCGCAGACCGCCCAAAAC
>NZ_JBMIRS010000080.1:0-38466 GCF_049198005.1 Paracidovorax sp. MALMAid1276
CCGCCGTGGAAGCCGCGCGTGCGGGCGAGCAGGGCCGGGGCTTTGCCGTGGTGGCCAGCGAGGTGCGCAGCCTCGCGCAGCGCAGCGCCGAGGCGGCCAAGGAGATCAAGGGCCTGATCGGTTCGTCGGTGGAGCGGGTGGAAGATGGTTCGCGGCTGGTGAGCCAGGCCGGCGAGACCATGACGGAAATCGTCTCCAGCGTGCGCCGCGTGTCCGACATCATTGCCGAGATCACGGCCTCGTCGGCCGAACAGAGCGACAACATCGGCCAGATCAGCCAGTCGGTGACGCAGCTGGACCAGATGACGCAGCAGAATGCCGCGCTGGTGGAAGAGTCCACCGCCGCATCCGAATCGCTGCGGGAGCAGGCCCACCAGCTCACGGGCGCGGTGCGGGTGTTCAAGCTTCAGAGCGCGATGGAGGGTGCTGCGCCCCCGGCGGATCCGCTGGGGGCCGTGCCCCTGCCTGCACGGCAGGTGGCGGGCTCTGCACGCTTCAAGGCCTTGCGCATTCAGTAAAGCCGGGCCGCAGACTCCGGGCTGCTCCGGCTGCTCCGGCTGCTCCGGCTGTGGCCTTTCATCGGCTGGTTGCAGATGGCGCAGAGGCTGCAGGCTCTGCGCCGGCCGCAGCGGCGCGGGTGGCCTCGCCAGGGGGGATGGGCGCTCCTTCAGGCAGGGTGGGCGCAGAGGCCGAGGGTGAGGCCGGCCCTGCGGCAGCTGCAGCAGGCGCGGAAGGCGCGGAAGGCGGCGTGCCGGCCCACCAGTTCAGGCGCCACCCGGCGGTGGCCAGCCCGCCCGCCACCAGCAGCACGCCCAGCGCCCACCACAGCGGCCCGCGCGACGGCGGGAACGGGTCCTTCACCGACCGGCGTGCGTGGGCCGGCACATGGGCCGTTTGCGACAACGAGCCACCCAGGCGGGTGTTGATGCGCATGCGCCCGTTGATGGCCCAGCCGCTGGCGTCCAGCAGCGGGCCCAGGCTGCGCTGGCGCAGCTTGAGCCACGCGATGAGCACGCTGGGCCCGGAGATCGCCAGCACGATGCCCACCAGCGCCAGCGGGATCCACACGCCCAGGTCCACGAACTTGCCGAAGATGCCCACCAGCACGGCACTGATGCTGCCCAGCGCCACGCCGATGGCGGCCACGGTACCCACGTCGGTGCGCTGGGGCGCGGCGTTGGTCAGGTGGTCTGCGGTGGTGCCCGCTGTTTTGGTGGTGGTCTTGGCCAGCAGGCCGGCCTGGGTGTCCAGAGACTTTTGCGCACGCGCTTCGCTGGCGGCGGCGCGCTTGGCCACCTGTTCTTCCACCAGCCGCACAAACTTCTTGTAGGGCGCCAGAAACGCCTGCCCGATGCTGGTGGGGTTCTCGATGATGCGGGTGATGGTGGCATCCCAGTCCTGGCCCTGGCGGTCATAGAACACACCGTTGCGCCCCACGAACAAAAAGTCCACATCCCCTGCGGTGAAGGCGGCCACGATGCCCATCGTCTGCCCCTTGCGCGTGCAGGTGCAATACGCGAGATAGGTCTTGGCCAGGCCCGCGAGCTTGGCGTGCCGGGCGGCGTCTTCCACGCGCACCGTCAGGTCGCAGCTGCGCGCGTCCAGGTACAGCGTGCCGGCCTGGAAGACCGCGCCCTGGCGCTGGTAGAACGCCGAGAACGACACGAAGTTGTTCAAGAGCGCCAGCAGGTCGCGCTTGAAGCGCAGCAGCTTCTCCAGGTCATGGGTCTGCTCGTTGTGGGCCAGCTCGGCCTCGTCCTGGTCGATGAGGGCCATCACGCGCGCCTTGGCGTCGCTGGCCTGCAGCGATTGCAGCACGTCTTCATCCAGCGTGTTGAGCGACGTGGCGGGCCGGTCTGCCAGCCACTGCTGGCACGGGGCCAGCGCCGTGCGGATGTGGCGCCACTCGTCCAGCGTGATCGCGGGCCCGGCCTGCTCGCCCAGCAGCGGCACCACGGTGTGGTCTCTGAACATGCTCAGCGCCTTGGCCCAGGCCGGGTTAACGCCCTCCGCGAGCGGCAGAACGCCTTCGGGGGTGATGGGCGCAAGCGGCAGCGTGGTGATGGCGGGCGCGTGCAGGTCAAGCTGCTGGCCGGCCATGGCGGCGTATTCCTCCAGCGCCGGGTTCAGCGCCGTGGCTGCGCGCGGGTCGAACGCGGCCAGGCGGCAGCGGGCAAAAAAGTCTTCCACCTTCTGCGCCACCGCGTTCATGGCCTGGGTGGCGCGCAGCGTCTGCTCGCCCAGCGCAAGGCCCGTGGTGGCGCCGCGCGCGCGCGCGGCCCAGGCGTGCAGCTTGTCCAGGTCGGCAAAGAACGCATTTGCGCGCGCGCGGTCGATGCCGGGCAGCGCGGGGTCGCCCACGGGCGGTGTGCCGCCCTGCGTCTGCACGATGTGGGCGATGGCCTCGCGCGCCAGGGCGTCGTCCTGGGCGGTGTCGGCGGTGATGATGCCGTCGCCGTTGAAGCGCATGGCGCTCAGCTGATCGCTGCCCGCCTGCACGTCGGCCAGCGTGATGGTGGCTGCCGTGTCGGGCTGCCCGGCCATGCTGAGAATGCGCCGTGCAGCCTGGGCCAGTGCGGCCCCGGCGTCCGTGGCGTCGTTGATGGCGGCGATCGACAGCGCATCGCCGGGCTCGGCCAGCTCCTGCGGGTCGCGCAGCCGCGCGCAGGCCCAGGCGCACGCGGTCAGCAGTTCGGGCGGGCGGATGCGGCCATCGCCGTCGGTGTCGATCAGGTCCAGCGTGCGCGGGTCGAACTCGATGCCGCGCGTGGGGCATGCCAGCGCCACCCAGAGCTTCTGGTCGAGCTCGGGCAGGCGGGCGATGTCCTGGCCGGTGCGGATGATGACCTGGTCCACGCCCCCGGCGCGGAAGAAATGCCAGGGGTGGGGCGTGGAGGCGGTGGTGTGCATGGGCGGGCGTAGGCGAGTGGGATGGCTAGGCTGGGCGGGGTGGCGGTGGCAGTGGCGGGCCCGGGGCTGTGCAGCGCCCCTGCACCCGAGCGGCCCATTGTTCGTCGCCGGCGCCCGGGTGCCCAGCGGCCATGCGCGGCACGGGATGTAAGACAAGGCCTACAACCCGCTGCATGGATCCTGAAATTTATGCCAAAACAGCCGCTAGCGCTTGCTGTATAAGCGCTCAATGCTATCTATTCAATAGCATTCTTCGGCGCAGGCTAGTCGCGCGTCACGCGCAGCACCTCTTCGCGGCTGGTGATGCCGGCGGCGATCAGCCGCTCGCCGTCTTCGCGCATCAGCGCCATGCCATCGGCGCGCGCCGCATCGCGGATGTCGGCCTCGGCGGCCTGGTTGTGGATCTGTGCGCGGATGGCGTCGGTGGTGACCAGCAGCTCGAACACGCCGGTGCGCCCCGTGTAGCCCGTCTGGCCGCAGGCGTCGCAACCCGCGCCATGGCAGTGGCTGCAGTACTTGCGCACCAGCCGCTGCGCCAGCACCCCGAGCAGCGACGACGACAGCAGGAACGGCTCGACCCCCATGTCGGTCAGGCGGGTGACGGCGCTGGCCGCGTCGTTGGTGTGCAGCGTGGCCAGCACCAGGTGGCCGGTGAGCGAGGCCTGGATGGCGATCTGCGCGGTCTCGAAGTCGCGGATCTCGCCGATCATGATGATGTCCGGGTCCTGGCGCAGGATGGCGCGCAGAGCCTTGGCAAAGGTCAGGTCGATCTTGCTGTTGACCTGCGTTTGCCCCACGCCGGGCAGCTCGTATTCGATGGGGTCTTCCACCGTCATGATGTTGTTGCGCGTGGCGTCGAGCCGGCCCAGCGCGGCATACAGCGTGGTCGTCTTGCCCGAGCCCGTGGGCCCGGTCACCAGGATGATGCCGTGCGGCTGGCCGATCAGCCCTTCGAAGCGGTGCAGGGTGTCGCCCTGCATGCCCACGGATTCGAGGCTGAGCTTGCTTTCGCTCTTGTCCAAAAGGCGCAGCACCGCGCGCTCACCATGGGCGCTGGGCAGGGTGGACACACGCACGTCGATGGCGCGCGTGCCCAGGCGCAGGCTGATGCGCCCGTCCTGCGGCAGGCGTTTCTCGCTGATGTCCAGGTCGGCCATGATCTTCAGGCGCGAGATCAGGGCCGCGTGCAGCGCGCGGTTGGGCTGCACCACCTCGCGCAAGGTGCCGTCCACCCGAAAACGCACGCTGCTGTGGCGCTCGTAGGGCTCGATATGGATGTCGCTGGCGCCGTCGCGCGCGGCCTGCGTGAGCAGTGCGTTGAGCATGCGGATGATGGGCGCATCACCCGCTGATTCGAGCAAGTCCTCGACGGCGGGCAGCTCCTGCATCATGCGCGAGAGGTCGGCGTCGCTCTCGACCTCGCTCACCACCGTGGCGGCGCTGGATTCGCTGTGGGAATACGCCGCGCTGATGCGCTGGGCCAGGCCGGGGGCATCGAGCGGCAGCAGCTGCTGCACGGCGTGTTTGCGCAGCACTTCGGACAGCGCGCCCGCATCGGGGCTGGGGCCGTGCCACAGCACCAGCTGGTGGCCGTCGTCCTCCAGCAGCAGCTGGGCGGTGCGGGCAAAGGCGTAGGGCAGGGGGTGGCGCATGGTGGGCACGGGTCAGAGCGACTGGCTGGCCGAGTGCGGCCACAGGGCTGCCAGCGCGGCCTCTTCAACCATGCCTGCAGGTGCGCTGCTGAGCGGCACCACGCCGGGCGGCGTGGTCTGGGGCTGGGGCGCTGGCTGCGGCGGCACGGGCGCCGTCATGGCGGGGGCATTGGGAATGAGCGTGCCAGGCAGGGGCTGCTGCACCGGCGCAGGGGCGGTGCGCGCGGGCAGCACCGGCAGCACCGGTGCGCCCGAGACGGAATTCATCATCACGCTGGGCGCCGGTTGGGTGACCTGCTGCAGCGCGCGGATGGCTTCGTAGCGGTCCAGCATCAGCGCTTCGCTCGTGGCGTTGTCGCGCACCACCACGGGCCGCAGGAAGACCATGAGGTTGGTCTTGTTGCGCGTGCGGTTTTCGCTGCGAAAGAGTGCGCCCACCACGGGCAGGTCGCCCATCACGGGCACCTTGTCCTGGCCTTGCTGGTAGCTGTCTTCCAGCAGGCCGCCGATCACGATGATGCTGCCGTCGTCCACCACCACGTTCGATTCGATGGAGCGCTTGCTGGTGGTGGGGCCGTTGGCGTTGCTCAGCGTGCTGCCGTCGATCTTGGACACCTCCTGGTAGATGGCCATCTTCACCGTGCCGTTCTCGCTGATCTGGGGGCGCACCTTGAGCATCAGGCCCACGTCCTTGCGCTCCACGGTGGTGAAGGGGTTGACGGTGCTGCCGGTGCCGGTGTTGGCGTACGAGCCGGTGACGAAGGGCACGTTGTTGCCGATGATGATGCGCGCCTCTTCGTTGTCCAGCGTCATCAGATTGGGGGTGGAGAGCACGTTGGCGTCCCCGCTGTTCTGCAAAAAGTTGGCCAGCGCACCCAGGTAGTACTGGCCGTTGATGCGCGGGGCGAGCGCCAGGTTCATGCCGGTGCCCAGGCCGCTCGAGCCGACGAGCGCCGATGGCGTCTTGGCCACCAGCGCCGCCGTGGCGTTGAGGATGTTCATGCCGGCCTGGCCGGAGTTGGTGCCGATCACGCCGATCGTGCCGTCGCCCTGCTTGCCCAGCAGACCCTGCCACTGGATGCCGAACTCGGCCAGCTTGGTGGCCGAGACCTCGACGATCAGGCTTTCGACCAGCACCTGCGCGCGGCGGCCGTCCAGCTTGTCGATGACGGTGCGCAGCTGGCGGTACAGCGGCTCGGGCGCGGTGATGATCAGCGAGTTGGTGGTGGGGTCGGCCTGGATCTGCCCGCCCGTGGACGGCTGGTTGCTGTTGGTGCTGCTGGTCCCCATGGAAGCGCCGCTGCCCAGACCCATGCTGCTGCTACCGGCACTGCTGCCGCCCGACAGGCCGCTGGAGGACAGGCCGTTGCTGCTGCCCAGTCCCGTGCTGGACGCGGCCGCGCTGGTGCCGCCCCCGCTGGCGCCCGCACCGCCGCCATTGCCGCTGCCCATGGCGGCCATGGCGGCGCGCAGGGTGGTGGCCAGCTTGGTGGCATCGGCGTTCTTCAGGTAGACCACGTGGATGTTGCCGTTGGCCGCGCTGCTGCCGGGCGCCGGCGGCTGGTCGAGCTGATCCACCAGGGCGCGCACCTGGGCCACGCGCGCGCGGTTGGCGGCGCGCAGGATGAGCGAATTGCTGCGCGGCTCGGCGATCAGCGTGGTCTTGAACGAGGTGTCGGCCTGGCCCGGTGTGGCGGCCGGTGCGCCCGCCGCGCCGTTGCCGCCGCCGTCGATCAGGCGCGCCACCAGCGGGGCCAGGTCGGTGGCGATGGCGTTGCGCAGCGGAATCACTTCCACGTCGCTGGCGTTGGAGACATCCATCGCCGCCACGATGCGCGCCAGGCGCTGCAGGTTGTCGGCGTAGTCGGTGATCACCAGCGAGTTGTTGCCGGGGTTCACGTTGATGGTGTTGTTGGGGCTGATCAGCGGGCGCAGCACGGGCACCAGGTTGGCGGCGCTCTCGAAGTTGAGCTTGAAGATCTGCGTGACGATCTGCCCGCCCGCGGGCGCGTTGCCGCTGCTGCCCTGCACCACGCTCACGCTGCCGCCCTGCAGCTTGGCATCGGCCTCGGGCACCACCTTGTACAGCCCGGCGGACTCGACCACCGTGAAGCCCTGCAGGCGCAGCGCGGCCAGGAACTGCTGGAACGCGGCGGCGGGGGGCACGGCGCGTTCGGTGACCAGGTTGAGCTGGCCCTTCACGCGCGGGTCCACCACCACGTTGCGGCCGGTGATGGTGGCCATGGTGCGGGCCACGGCCTCGATCTCGGCGTTGGCGAAGTTCAGCGTGACGGGCTCGCTTTGGCGCACGCTGCCCGCGCCGGTGCGTGTGTCGACAGCAGTTTGGGCATGAATTTGGCCGCCAGCGCTTACCAGTAAAGCGCTTGCAGCTATTGTTTTGAGAGTGAATCGCAGGTGTGGAGCAAACAGGAAAGTCATAGATTCAACCCACGGTGATGATGGAACGCGCGCCGTTGCGCCGCCCGATGATGTTCAGAAGATTGGACAGCGCGGCCTCGCGCTCGGGGCTGGCGCTGGCCTCGCCCGTAAAGCGCAGGCGCTGGCCCACCCATTGGCCCGTGCCCTTGAGCTGCAGGTGGCCGTCGAGCGTGCTGAGCGTGAGGGTGGGCACCTCGCCCCCCTGCAGCACCAGCCGGTAGCTGCCCATGGGCCGCAGGGTGGACAGGCGCGAGGACATGGCCCGCGCGTCCATCTGCACCTGGCCCGCCAGCACCAGGCGGCCTTGCGCCCAGCGCGCCTCCAGGCCCAGGGTCTGCAGCGCGAGCTGGCCCTGGGGCTGCAGGGTGTTCCACGGTGTGCCCAGGCCGGTGAGCAGGGCCGCCGGCCATTGGCTCTGCCCGTCCGCCACCGACACCTGCACGCCGCCCAGGCCCGCAGCCACGCGCGCGTGCAAGGGGGCCGGCGTGCAGCAGTCGGCCTGCACCTGCGCGCGCAGGCCGCCGAGTGTGGGGCGCAGCCGCCAGTCCACGCGCCCGGGCAGGGCGGCGCGGTCCTGGCTGGCGGCGCCGCCGGTCAGCACCAGCTGGGCCGAGCCCGTCCACACCGTGCCCCGGGCCTCCTGCAGCAGCACCTGGCCGTCCGTGGCCCTGGCCACGGCCCCTGTGAGCCAGTGGGCCGGGGCGAATGCCACCACGGCGGGCAGCACGCCGAGCAGCGCACCCAGCCACGCCCAGCCCCAGGCAGCGCGCGGCACAGGGCCCGCAGCGGACGGCGCTGGCATGCGCCGTGGCGACAGGTTGCGGGTGCGGGTGTTGATGGCCACAGGTGAATGAATGATCGAAGGGGCGGGTGGCGGGGGTGCGACCGGTTCAGCGGGAAGCGGGCAGGGCCAGCACCACGGTGCCATCCCAGCGGGGCAGGGCGGCCCCGGCATTGCCGAGGGTGACGGGGCTGGGGGTGTTGGGTGCGGCCGTGGGTGCGCTGCGCGCCAGGCGTGCCTCCACCGGCGTGGCGCGTGCGTTGCTGCGCGCCTGGGCCAGCCACTGGGCGAGCGCATCGGCCGGGGCGCCCTTCAGCGTGACGGTGGCGCGGTCGCCCACCACATTCAGCTGGGCGGCGTTGCCCAGGCGCTGGGTGAGGGCCGTGCGCAAGGCGCCCACGGTGTCGCCAGGGACCGAGCGGGGCGCCGCCTGCAGCTGCTGGGCCTCGGCCTGCAGGCTGTGCATGCGCTGCAATTGGGTGTCGAGTGCGCTGTGGCGCGCGGGGGCGGTGCGCAGTGTGGCCAGGGCCGGGGCCAGGGCCACCCACCACAGCAGGGCCAGGGCCACCAGGCCGCCCGCGGCCAGCACCAGGTTCTGCTCGCGCGGGGCCAGGGCCTGCCAGCGGGCCTGCAGGGGGGCAGCGGGGTTGCGGGGGGGCGTGGTGCTCATGGGGTTCCTTCGGCGCGCAGCAGCAGGCTGCCATCGTCCATGCGCGCTCGGTAGCCTGCGGCCTGCAGCCGGCCCGCGATGGTGGCTTCCTCGTCGGGTGACAGGGCGACGCCGCGCAGGCGCAGCTCGCCGGGGGTGTATTCGATGGCACTGGGCAGTTGCCCGTCGGGCAATGCGGCGCCGGCGGCGGCCAGCAGCGGCTCCAGGTCGCGCGCAGACACGCTGCCCGCTGCTTGCCGCAGCAGCGCCAGTTCGCGCTCCATCTGCACCGGTGCGTCCACCACCACCTGCACCTGCGGAAAGGTCTGCGTGAGCGTGCTGCGCACCCCGGCCTGCTTGGCCGCCAGGGCCTTGCGCTCGCTCCAGGCCAGCGCATTGAGCCCCACCAGGTGCGCCACCACCAGCAGCCCCGCGCCCCAGCGTGCGGCGCGCCACTGCGGGGCATACAGGGCCGTGCTGACGGCGCTGCCCGCCTTGCGCAGGGCGCGCGTGCGGCCGGTGCTGGCCAGGTCGAACTGGGCCAGGTCCCAGTCGCCACGGGCGGCGTCCAGCGCGCGCTGGCTGCTGGTGTGCAGCGCAATGCGCTGGCCCAGCGTGCGCTCGGCCAGTGCGGCCACGGCGGGCTCGGCGCGCACGGGCAGGGTGTCGTCGGCGGCCGGGTCTGCGGCGCCCGCCGGGCCGGCCGCAGGGGTGCCTGCCTGCGCCAGCGCGAGCGCCACGGGGGTGAGCGGCACCACGGCCACGCCCAGGTCGGGGCCCTGGCCGGTCAGCACCACATAGGCTTCTTCGGGTGTGCCCAGCGCGCACAGTTCGGGCCCGCCGCTAGCGGTGGGGCCGGGGGCAAATTCAGGCACCACGCGTGACACGCGGCGGCCTGCGGCCTCCAGGGCCTGCAGGTTCTCGCGCAGCCAGGTGCGGTCGCACACGGCCACCCACAGCGGCGCACCGGCCTGCGCATCGGGCTGCAGCGCAAAGTGCAGCTGCGTGGCGTCGTCCAGCACGCGGTCTTCAAGCAGGCCCTCCAGCACCGAGCGCAGGCGCGGCGTCTGCTGCCCGGGACCCAGCGGCAGGCCCGGCGGCAGCTGCACCCGCTGCCACGACAGCAGGCGCGCAGGCACCACGGCCACCACCTCGCCGCCGGGGCGGGTAGGTTCGGGCAGCAGGGCCGCGGGGGCTGTGGCGTGGCGAAGGGCCGTGTGGCCGTCCGCAGTCAGCGTGTAGCTGTACTCGGTGGCGGGCCCGGGGCGGGCCGTCGGCAGATGAAGAATCAGGGTGCTCATGGACGGGTTTTGCGGGCCATTTTAGGGGGCTGTGTTGACAGGGCCGGGCGCAGCCGAGCAGGGTTTGCCCCGGGGCGGCCTGCGGGGCTCGGTGATGGGGGTGTCATCGCAGGGCTTGGGGCGCAGCCAGCGGGCTGTCGCGGTCAAAGGCGCCCCGTTCGCGCCACAGCGTGGTCACCTCGGTGCCCTGGCGCCGCACGAGCGAGCGCTCGTCCACCATGGTGTCGCCCAGGCGCAGGCGGCCGCGCACTTCGAAATAGCCCGTGCCGATGGCGAAGTTGCTGGCGTCCAGCAGCCCCTCGGCATTGCCCAGCAATTCGCGCACATCGCCCAGCGAGCGGAAATGCCGGGCCTCGCGCGCCTGCACGATCTTCTGGGCGCTGGCCCGGTCCAGGCCCTCGATGGCGGCGATCAGCACTTCGGTGCTGGCGGTGTTGAGATTGACGGGCGTGCGCACCGGCAGCAGGGTCACGTAGGGCGCGAGCACTTCCACCGTGGCGGGCGAAAGCCCCAGCCAGCCGAGCTGGGCCACCGTGGAAGGCATCAGCGGCGCGCTGCCGTTGTCGCCGCCGCCCGGCGCCGCCTGGGCCTGGCGCAGGGCGTCCACCAGCACGCCCAGTTGCTGGGCGGGCAGTCCCAGCTGCTCGAACAGGCGCGTGAACTGGCGCACGGCGAGGTTCTGCACCTGGCCGCCCTCCACCAGATTGGTGATGTTGAGGCGCGACTGCATGTCGGTGATCTGCCCGGAGAGAAAGGCCTCGGTGGTGTCGGTGCTGGCGTCGTCCACCTGCGACACATTGCCTTCGGCTGCCAGAAAGGTGGACAGGCGCGCTTCTTCCAGCGGCACCGCCCAGGGCTCGGCCAGGTGGTCGCCGCCGCCGGTGCGGCCGTCCTCGCTCAGGATGAGGCGCGACCAGTCGAGCGCGCCGATCAGGATCCAGGCGGACTGCACATGCCCGCGCTCGGCGGTCTCCACCTCCACCGCGCGCCACTGCTGCCACATGGCCGATGCGGCGAAGGTGGCCACCAGGGTGACGGTGAGCATGGCGGCCAGCAAGGCGGCGCCGGCCTGGCGCGCGGCAGGCGTGCAGGTGTCGGGCATGGGGGCCGTGGCTGCGGTGCAGGCGCTCATGAGCGTCGGCCCCCCAGGATGGGGTTGACCCAGTCGCGGGTGAGCTGCCCCGTCAGCGCCTGGCCGGCGGGCAGATCGATCTGCAGCCGGACCCCGTCGGGGATGGTGGCAGAAGCGTCGGTGCCGCTGCTGGACAGGGGGTTGGACCATGCGCCCCCCCGGTAGTAGAAAAGCTGCCAGCTTTGGAGCGGCATCAGTCTCACCTCGAAGCGGCGCTCGGCATCGCCGGGCGTGCGCGCCCATTGGCCGGCCTGCTGCCAGGCCTGCTGCCAGTCGCCGCGCGTGCGCACGGGCGGCGACTGCCAGCGCAGCCATTCGCCCACGCCCTGGGCGTTGCCGCGCCGCGTCCAGGCCACCACCACGGGGCCTTCATCGGGCACGGCGCTGCTGCGGCGCGTGATGCGCAGCACCTGGCCGTCCCAGTCCAGCGGCGTGGTGTTGGCGACGGCCATGATGGCATCCAGGTCGGTGGTCCACTGGCCGAGCGCGGCCTGCAGCACCAGCATGTCGTCCGCACGCTGGCGCGTCTGCTCCTGCGCGCGGACCATGCCGTCCAGCCCGCGCCAGCTCAGGATGGCGATGAGCGCCATCACGCCGATGGCGACCAGCAGCTCGATGAGCGTGAAGCCGCGCTGCGTGCGGGTGGAGCGGCGCCTCACAGCTCGCGCCCGATGATGGTGGAAATGCGCAGGATGGAGTTGTCTCCGTCCAGCACCTGCGCGTCCATGCGCCGAAAGCGCGGGTTGGGCGTGGGCCGCACGATCACGGCCACGGTGAGCGTGCGGCCCGCCTGCTCGCAGGTCACGGCGCTGTCGCCCACGCTGGGCATCTGGCGCGACAGCCGCGCCCGCACCAGTTCGTTCTCGGCACACAGCTGGGCCAGCACGATGTCGCTCTGCCGCAGCGCATTGCGCGTGAGCGCCGTGGTGGCCTGCAGGCCCGCCATCAGCGCAATCGCCACAATGGCCAGCGCCACCAGCACCTCCACCAGCGTGAAGCCGCGCGAGCGCCCGCCGCCGGTGCGGCCGCCGTGCGCTTGGCGGGTGCGCCCCGTCATGGCGCCGACTCCACCGAAAAAGGCCGCACGCCGTCCGTCACCACGCGCAGGGCACGGTCGGGGTGGTTTTGGTGGGTGATCAGCACCTGCTGCGGGCCGATCAGGGGCTCCGGGCCCAGCACCAGCACCGCCGGCCCGCGCGTGGCCGTGCCCGCGTCCAGCCACTGGGTGGGCAGCGCAGCCTGCGCGCTGGCCGGCAGCCCTTCAAAGCGAAAACCCTGCGGCACCGCACGCCAGCGCACCGGAATGCCCCCCGCCCGCGACTGCGCCCGCGCCGATTCCAGCAGCGCCGCCAGGCGCGCCGCCTCGCGCTCCAGCTGGGTCTGCGCCCCATCGCGCAGCGCCAGGCCCACGCCTGCGGTCGCCAGGGCCATGATGCTGACGACGATCAGCAGTTCAAGCAGAGTGAAGCCGCGCAGGCGGTTCATGGACCAGAGCGATTGGAGTTCGCAACGGTCGCGGCGTGTCCACGAGGCGTGCGGCCGCAGCGCCGGGCCGCCCCAAGCAAGGCCCGGCCCCCTTGGGGGGCAGGGAGCGACGCGCAGTGCGCGACCGTGGGGGCCAACGGCTTCGCCGCCGGGCCGCCCCAAGGCGAAACGCGGCCCCCCCGGGGGGCAGGGAGCGACACGCAGTGCGCGACCGTGGGGGTCATGTCCTCACTGCCAGCTGCCGATGTCGGCGTCCTTGCCCTCGCCGCCAGACTGGCCATCTGCGCCGAACGACATCACGTCGATCTCGCCTTTGATGCCGGGATTCAGATATTGGTACGGCCGGCCCCAGGGATCGTTGGGCAGCTTTTCGAGGTACAGCTTCCAGTTGTTGGGGACCGGGCCCGAGGTGGGCTTGGCGATGAGCGCCTGCAAGCCCTGCTCGGCCGTGGGATAGCGCTGGTTGTCCAGGCGGTAGAGCTTGAGCGCCTGCATGATGTTGGTGATGTCCGTGCGGGCGGCGGTGCTGCGCGCATCGTCGGCACGGTCCAGCACGTTGGGCACGATGAGCGCGGCGAGCACGCCGATGATGACCAGCACCACCATCAGTTCGATGAGGGTGAAACCCCGGGCAAGCTGCTGTGCCAGGCGGCGGGGGGCGAATCGCGCGAGGAGGGGAAGGGTGGTGTTCACTGCAGGCGTTCTCTTGGGTGGTCGGAGGATCGCGTGAATCATAATCGGCCGCATGGTGACCAATTCACACAGCAGATGGGGCGTGCGTCTGGGGACTCTGGCCCTGTGGGCCGCAGCAGGCGCCAGCGTGGTGTACTGGGGCATGCGCCTGTCGGCCCCGGCCCCCGGGGTGGCAGCGCCGGTGGCCCTGCCGCCACCCGCCGCGCCCGACGCCCAGGCCCTGGCGCGGCTGCTGGGGGGCCTGCCTTCGCTGCCGGGCGCTGCGCCGGCGGCTCCGGTGGCTTCGCTGTCCAGCCGGTTCGAGCTCATCGGCGTGCTCTCGGGCCGCCAGAGTGGCGGCGGGGCCGCACTCATCGCGGTGGACGGCAAGCCGGCCAAACCGTTTCGCCTGGGGGCCGAGGTGGACCCGGGCCTGGTGGTGCAGACCCTGAGCCCGCGCCAGGTGCAGCTGGGGGGCAGCGTGCAAGGCCCGTCCACGCTGACGCTGGACATGCCGCTCAAGAACTGAGAACTGATTCCCACTGATTCACCCCCAGCGCCCGGCGCTTCACTTCACCAGCGCTGCCCGGCGATCATTCCCTCAGGCTTCGGATGACCCAGTGGCCCCAGGCCGGGGCGTGCACGGGCCAGGTGCCGGGCTCGGGCGGGGCGCTCGGGCCGTGGGCCAGTAGCCAGTCCACACACCGCGCCACGCCGGCGTGGGTGATCCACACCACATCGCGCGCCGCCAACTCTGCGTGGCACTGCCGCGCCGCGTGCAGTGCCCGGTCCACGCGGGCCAGCATGGCCTGCAGGCTTTCGCCGCCGCCCGGGGCGTGGGTGTGAAATGCGCCGGTCCACACATCGATGGCCGGCTTGCCGATGGCGTCCCAGGCTTGCCCTTCCCAGCTGCCAAAGTCCATCTCGCGCAGGCGGGTGTCGGGATTTGGGGCTAAATCGGGCCTCAGCGCTTGCAGGTCAAGCGCCAGCAGCTCACATCTTTGTAGCGTGGAGTGCCACACCAGGGCCGCCGTTGGCAGCGCCGATGCCAGGCGCTGCGCCGCCGCCCGGGTGGCCGCAGGGTCGGCAGCCACATCGCGCACGCCGTAGCACACGCCGGGCTCGATGAGCGGCGCCGCGTGGCGCACCAGCCAGAGCCGGGGAGGCGGTGGCAGGGGGGGCGCAGCGGCCACGTCCGCGTTCACAGCCACCGCAGGGCCAGCGCCGCGCCCAGGTAGAAGCCGATTTCGCTGACCTGCTGCGTGGCGCCCAGGCAGTCGCCGGTGAAGCCCTGCAGTCGGCGCGCAAACCAGCGGCCCATCCAGGCCGCCGCCAGCGCGCTGGCCAGCATGGATGCTGCAAAAAACATAGCTGGCAGCGCATGCCAGACAAGCGCTAGAGGCATAAAACACCACAAACCGGCTGCCACCAGGGCACGGCCCGCGATCTGGTCCGCCAGCGGCTTGCTCTTGGAGCGCGCCGTGTCCCCCACATGGGGCAGGCTCCGCACGATGAGCAGGGGCCAGAAGCGGGACACCACGTGCGCGCCGACGAGGGCAGCCACCGCGGCCGCCAGGCTGTGGGCGCCCAGCACCCCCAGCAGGCTGACCTTGGCCAGCAGCGCCAGCACCAGCGCCATCGCACCAAAAGCGCCGATGCGCGAGTCTTTCATGATGTCGAGCGCGCGCTCGCGGTCGGCACTGCCGCCCAGGCCATCAGCCACATCGGCCAGGCCGTCTTCATGAAAGCCGCCCGTCATCAGCACTGTGGCGATGGTGCAGAACACGGCCGCCACGGCGGGCGCCCAGGCGCTGGGCGCCAGCGCCATATGCAGTGCCGCGTACACGCCGGCCGCCAGCCCCGCCGCCAGCCAGCCCACGCCCGGAAAGTGCGCCGCGCTGGCCCGCAGCATGGCCGGGCTGAACCCCACCCACTGCGCCAGCCGCCCCGTGACGGGAATGCGGGTGAAGAACTGCACGGCCAGCAGGTAGTGGCGCACGAAGGAAGTCATCATCAAAATTGATAGCTGCAAACGCTTGATCGATAAGCGTTGAAGCCTGTTTTGATCACTATTTTTTGGACCGCAGGAACAAGCGGTAGGCCGGGTTCAGCGTCTCTTCCACACACGGGTAGCCCAGCGTGGACAGGAAGGCGTCGAAGGCCGCCGTGTCGCCCGCCGGCACCTGCATGCCCACGAGGATGCGGCCATAGTCGGCGCCCTGGTTGCGGTAGTGGAACAGGCTGATGTTCCAGGTGGGCTGCATGAGGCTCAAAAACTTGAGCAGCGCGCCCGGGCGCTCGGGAAAGGTGAAACGCATCAGCCGCTCGTCCTGCGCCAGGGCCGAATGGCCCCCCACCAGGTGGCGCAGGTGCTCCTTGGCGAGTTCGTCGTGCGTCAGGTCCAGCGCCTCGAAGCCATGGCGGCCGAAGTTCTTCGCGATCTTTTCCGATTCGCCCTTGCCGTTGGTGGTCAGGCCCACGAACACATGGGCCTCGGCCTCGTCGCTGATGCGGTAATTGAATTCGGTCACGTTGCGCGCGCCGCCGGGCAGGGCGCCCACCACCTCGCAGAAGCGGCGGAAGCTGCCGCGTTCTTCGGGGATGGTGACGGCGAACAGGGCTTCGCGCTCCTCGCCCACCTCGGCGCGCTCGGCCACGAAGCGCAGGCGGTCGAAGTTCATGTTGGCGCCGCAGAGGATGGCGGCGTAGGTTTCGCCCCGGGTCTTGTGCGTGGCCACATATTGCTTGATGGCCGCCACCGCCAGGGCGCCTGCGGGCTCGACGATGCTGCGCGTGTCCACGAACACATCCTTGATGGCGGCGCAGACGGCGTCGGTATCGACGGTGATGTAGTCGTCCACCAGGCCCTTCGCCACACGGAAGGTTTCCTCGCCCACGAGCTTCACGGCCGTGCCGTCGGAGAACAGGCCCACGTCGGCCAGGGCGACCCGCTCGCGCGCCTGCACCGAGCGGATCATCGCGTCCGAATCGTTCATCTGCACGCCGATCACCTTGATCTCGGGCCGCACGGCCTTGATGTAGTTGGCCACGCCCGAGATGAGCCCGCCGCCGCCGATCGCCACGAACACAGCATCCAACTGGTTGCTGCCCAGGCTTTGCAGCTGCCGCAGCACCTCCATGGCGATGGTGCCCTGGCCGGCAATCACGTCCGGATCGTCGAACGGGTGCACAAAGGTCAGCCCTTCGTCCTTCTGCAGCCGCGCGGCATGCTCGTAGGCATCGGAATAGCTGTCCCCGTGCAACACCACCTCGCCGCCCAGGGTCTTGACGGCATCCACCTTGAGCTGCGGGGTGGTGGTGGGCATCACGATGACGGCCCGTGTGCCCAGCTTGTGCGCGCTCATCGCCACGCCCTGCGCGTGGTTGCCGGCCGAGGCGCAGATCACCCCGCGCTGCAGCTGTTCGGGCGTGAGGTGCGCCATCTTGTTGTAGGCGCCGCGCAGCTTGAAGCTGAACACGGGCTGCTGGTCCTCGCGCTTCAGGAGCACCTTGTTGTGCAGGCGGCGGCTGAGGTTCTTGGCGGGCTCCAGGGCCGACTCCACCGCCACGTCGTACACACGGGCGGTCAGGATCTTCTTGAGGTAGTCGGCGGGCGTGAGGTGCTGGGTCATGACAGGGCAGAGGGAGCCGCCGCTGGCTGCGGCGGGGGCCACATCATAGGGCGTGGGGTTGTGGGAGCCCTGGGGCTGCCGCGCCTGGCGTGCCCAGGGCAAAAAAAAGCCCCGGGCCGTGAGGCCTGGGGCTGAATCCATCCTTTGAGGAGATGGAGGAGACAATCGGTGCGGGGCAAACGCCGGGTTGGATCAGCCTGAACGCTGTACCGGGCCCTTGTCGTCTGCGGGTTCAACAGGTGAATCCGCAGCGCATGGGGCGAAGTTTAGCGTGTCTCTTGTTGCGATGCAGCAAAATTCACACAAATTCTTTTCGACGGCCTCAACCGTGCGAAAAAAACCACGAGTCATCAAGGAGAAACACACATGGAATGCACAGTCAGCTGGACAGGCGCGGCCGGAACACGGTCTGGAATGGGATTTGTGGCGGAAACCGGCAGCGGCCACGTCCTGGTCATGGACGGCGCCCCGGATGCGGCCAACCCCGCCAATGGCGGCCAGAACCTGGCGCCCCGCCCCATGGAGACGGTGCTGGCCGGCACTGGCGGGTGCACCGCCTACGATGTGGTGCTGATCCTCAAGCGCGGCCGCCACGACGTGCGCGGCTGCAGCGTCAAGCTGACCACGGAACGTGCCGAGACGGACCCGAAAGTGTTCACCAAGATCCACATGCATTTCACCGTGACCGGCAAGGCCGTCCCGCCCGCGGCCGTAGAGCGGGCCATCGCCATGAGTCACGACAAGTACTGCTCGGCCAGCATCATGCTGGGCAAGACGGCAGAGATCACCACCGGCTTCGAGGTGGTGGAAGTCTGAGCGCTCCGATCGCCCCGGGCCAGCGTCAAGATTGCTCGAGTTCAGGCGGGGCTCGGCGGACTAGATGTGGTGGGCCGTGGTGGTCATGACCTTGGCGGCCGCCCGCATCAGGGCGTGCACTGGCGGCGGCAGTGCCAGCGCCCCGCTGGCGAGCGCCTGGGCTGCGTGCCTTTCCTCGTCCCGCTTCATGCGCGCCACCACGGCCCGTGACGCCAGGTCCTGCTCGGGAAGCCGCTCCAGGTGGCCTTGCAGGTGCTTCGCCACCTGGTTTTCCGTTTCCACCACAAACCCGAGGCTGGCCCTGTCGCTGACCTTGGCGGCTGCTGCGCCCAATACAAAGGCGCCGGCAAACCACAGCGGATTGAGCAGGCTGGGCCGCGCGCCCAGCGCATCGAGGCGTTCCTGTGTCCAGGCGAGGTGGTCGGTTTCCTCGCGCGCGGCGTCGCGCAGATGTTCCTTCAGTGCCGGGTCGCGGGTCACGGCGGCCTGGCCCGAATACAAAGCCTGGGCGCAGACCTCTCCCACATGATTCACGCGCATCAGCGCACCGGAAAGTTTTTTCTGCGCGGGGGTGAGGGCGCCTTCCGGCAGGCCCTTGGCGGGGGAGGCCTCGGTAGCCCGGGGCGATGCAAACAGGGTTCGCAATGCGTTGTCGGCGGCAATCAGCAGAGAGTCCATGGAAACCTTGGGTTGGCAAGAGCGCCGAAACACAATTTGCAATTCGACACAAATAAACAACAGCCTGCACAGCGATGGTGCGCTCGGAACGCCATTCTGCCCGCAGTGGAGGAAATGTTGCAGCACTGCAACGGATTTTCCCTTTCAGGACATTTGTGGGTGAATTCCTTTGCGAAACCTGGCGGTGTCTGGTGCAATAAGAGCAACTTCCCCACCAGGAGGTTGGCCCGGGGAACCGGCGGGACTGTGCAGGTGTATTCACCATAGACCCCCCGTACCGGCGCCCTATGTTTAACCTTGGAGTAACTCGCAATGAAAAAATCCCTGATTGCCCTGGCTGTGCTGGCTGCTTCCGGCGCTGCAATGGCTCAATCTTCCGTGACCCTGTTCGGCGTGGTCGATGCAACCTACGCCTACGGTAACGGCAGCGTCGCAAACCGTTCGCAACTGACGAACTCCGGCTACAACAGCAGCCGTCTGGGTTTCCGCGGCGTTGAAGACCTGGGTGGCGGCCTGTCCGCTTCGTTCTGGCTGGAAGCCGGCGTGAACAACGACAACGGCACCGGTGGCGTTACCAACACGAACAACCAAGCAGCTACCAGCTCCGGCGGCGGCCTGACTTTCAACCGTCGTTCGACGGTCAGCCTGAACGGCGGCTTCGGTGAAGTGCGTCTGGGCCGTGACTACACCCCCCAATTCTGGAACCTGACCGTGTTCGATCCGTTCGGCACGCTCGGCGTGGGCGGCACCCAAACCCTGAACTCCAGCCTGGGCGGCCCTACCACCGTGCGCGCTTCGAACGCCATCGGTTACTTCCTGCCCGGCAAGCTGGGTGGTTTCTACGGTCAAGCCCAATACTACATGGGTGAAAACCTGAGCAACGCCGCCAACAAGAAGGACGGCAACGGCCTGGCAATGCGTGTTGGCTTCGCCAACGGCCCCATCAACGTGGCTCTGGCTCTGTCTGAAACCAAGTTCCTGGCTGGCGATATCCAGTCCATCAACCTGGGCGCTCAATACGATCTGGGCATGGCCAAGATCATGGCTCACTACAACCAAGACGAAATCGACAACGGCGCAGAAGGCAAGGGCTTCCTGATCGGTGGTCTGATCCCCATGGGCGCTGGCGAAGTTCGTCTGTCCTACTCCACCTACAAGATCGACACCGTGGGTGCTGATCCCCGTTCGAACAAGCTGGCTATCGGCTACGTGCACAACCTGTCCAAGCGTACCGCTCTGTACACCACGTTCGCTCGCGTGAGCAACAAGAACGGCGCCGCTTCCGCTCTGAACGGTTCCGTGACTGCTGCTGGCCGCAACTCCACCGGCTACGACTTCGGTATCCGTCACAGCTTCTAATCGGACACGGGCCTGGCCCGTTGTTTGATCAAAGCTCTAAAGCCGCCCTCGGGCGGCTTTTTTTGTGCCTAACGGCGCCTGATTTCGGCCGTCGCCGTCTGCCGCCTGCTGGACGTTTCGTACAGCGCATGTTCGCTCGACGGGGTGGAGGTGCGAATGATCGGTGTGTGCCTGCGCGCTGGCACAGTCATGAGGAGCTTTGCAAAGCTCCTACTCGCTGCTGCAGAAGAGGTTGACTTCCGCTCTCCTCGGCGATGATTCTTTCTGCTGCCGGCTGGACGGCTGTTGCGCGGCAGGCGTCTGTCTCTATGGATCAGAAAAAATCGATGCGGCTCCATGCCCGTTGCTTGTTGCAAAGTACCCGCCGCAGAACCCGTGCATCAGCCATATGGCTCAAAGGTGCGTGGTAACTCCGTGCACATCGAGACGGTTTGGGATCAGCCAACCCTGCCTGCGTGCCCTCCTCAAGTAGGGTGCACGCACTTTGAGGCGTCTTGGTGCAATGCGCTGGCACCAACCTTGCATGATCCGAACCTCCCAAATATGCCTCTAGAGGCCCTTCTGGGCGCCCGGGATTCAGGGATTTCCCGTTGGCTATAGAGCAACCTTTACTGCATAGTAAAACTTTTATTCAAGAGGGTTCCATGAAACTCAAATACAGTCTTCTGTCGGTGGCCGCAGCCGCTGCGTTGCTGGTGACTCCAGCGCTCCACGCCAAGCCTTTCAAGTGGGCGAGTCAGGGCGAAATTGCGACATGGGATATTCATTCCCAAAACAACGCGCTGCAAAACGGCATTCATGCCAACGTGTATGAGAGCCTGGTCTACTACAACAGCAAGACGTTTGACGTGGAGCCCGTGCTTGCCACTTCCTGGAAGGAAGTGAGCCCCACGCAGATCCGATTCACGCTGCGCCAAGGCGTCAAGTTCCATGACGGGTCGGCTTTCACCGCCGACGATGCGGTGTACTCGCTCCAGCGCGCTATGGCCAAGACGTCGAACTTCACGCCCTATGTGCAAGGCATCAGCAAGGTGGTCAAGGTGGACGCCCAGACGGTGGACGTGATCCTGTCGACGCCGAACCCCGTGCTGCTGCGCCAGATGACTGAGCTGCGCATGATGAGCAAGGCCTGGGCAGAAAAGAACAAGTCCGTCGAGCCCAAGGACATCAAGGGCACGGATGAAAACTTTGCCCATCGCAACGCCATGGGCACGGGCCCTTACACGCTGGACTCGTGGCAGCCCGACGTGAAGATGGTGTTCAAGCGCAACCCCAATTGGTGGGGCAAGATGGACGGCAACGTGACAGAGATTGTCTACACGCCGATCAAGTCGGCCGCGACGCGCATTGCGGCGCTGCTGTCGGGTGAGGTGGACATGGTGCTGGACCCCACGCCACAGGATCTGGGCCGCCTGCGTGCCAGCCCTGACCTGAAGGTGATTGACGGCATCGAAAACCGCACCATCTTCCTGGGCATGGACCAGTTCCGCGACGAACTGCCCGGCTCCAACATCAAGGGCAAGAACCCCTTGAAGGACGTGCGCGTGCGCAAGGCGCTTTACCAGGCCATCGACGCAGAAACCATCTCGCGCAACATCATGCGCGGCCTGGGCAAGCCCACGGGCACCATCGTGGCACCCCAGGTGGCCGGCTACACCGAAGCTGTTGGCAAGCGTTTCCCCTACAGCGTCGAGGCTTCGAAGAAGCTGCTGGCCGAAGCTGGCTACCCCGACGGGTTTGAGGTGGACTTTGCCTGCCCCAACAACCGCTACATCAACGACGAGGCGATCTGCCAGGCCGTGACGGCCATGTGGTCGCGCGTGGGCGTGAAGGCCAAGCTGCGCACCCTGCCACTGGTCAACTACTTCCCCATGATCCAGCGCTACGAAGCCAGCATCTACATGCTGGGCTGGGGCGTGCCCACTTTTGATGCGCTGTACAGCCTGCAATCCCTGGTGCGCACCGTCGGCCAGGGCGGCGACGGCAACTACAACGTGGGCCGCTACAGCAACCAGCGCATGGACTACCTCGTGGACCGCATCAAGGGCGAGACCGATGCCCCCGTGCGTGCCCGCATGCTGACCGAAGCGCTGCAGTTGTCCAACGACACGGTCTCGCACATCCCGCTGCATGACCAGGTCATCCCCTGGGCGGTGAAGAAGAACATCGAGCTGGTGCACCGCGCGGACAACCGCGTGGACATGCGTACGGTCAAGGTCAACTGATTTATTCTCGGTGATCCCCCATGGAGAGCAAGGGCCGCACGGTCCTTGCTCTCTTTGGTTTAGTTAGACGACGACGTATAGCCAGTCAGTGCCCGTGCCATCAAAAGTGGCGCTGGCGCTCCCATCGAACACTCACTCGACCTTCCGATGCTTGCCTTTATTTTGCGCCGCCTGATCCAGGCTGTGATTGTCATGGTCACGGTGGCCTTCATCTCCTTCATGCTGTTCCAGTATGTGGGAGACCCCGTGGTGTTCCTGCTGGGCCAGGATGCCACCCCAGAGCAGATCCGCGAGCTGCGCGCCTCGCTGGGGCTCGACAAACCCTTCTTCGTACAGTTCGGCCACTTCCTGGTGAATGCGGCGCAGGGTGAATTCGGCCTGAGCCTGCGCCAGGGCGCCAAGGTGTCGCGCCTGATTGCCGAGCGCTTCCCGGCCACGCTGGAACTGGCCCTCGTGGCTGCGTTCCTGGCCCTCGTGATCGGCGTGCCCATGGGCGTGTATGCGGCGCTCAAGCGCGGCACGTTCACCAGCCAGGTGTTCATGACACTGTCGCTGCTGGGTGTGTCCCTGCCGACCTTCCTGATCGGCATTCTGCTGATCCTGGTGTTCGCCGTGACCCTGGGCTGGTTCCCCAGCTTCGGCCGCGGCGAAGTGGTACAGCTGGGCTGGTGGAGCACCGGCCTGCTCAAGGCCAAGGGCTGGCACCACATCACGCTGCCGGCCATCACGCTGGCCATCTTCCAGCTCACGCTGATCATGCGGCTGGTACGGGCAGAGATGCTCGAAGTGCTGCGCACCGACTACATCAAGTTTGCGCGTGCGCGGGGCCTGTCCAACCGGGCCATCCACTTCGGCCATGCGCTCAAGAACACGCTGGTGCCCGTGATGACCATCACCGGACTGCAGCTGGGTGGCCTGATCGCATTTGCCATCATCACCGAGACCGTGTTCCAGTGGCCGGGCATGGGCCTCTTGTTCATCCAGGCCGTGACCTTTGCCGACATTCCCGTGATGGCAGCCTACCTGTGCCTGATCGCGCTGATCTTCGTGGTCATCAACCTCGTAGTGGACCTGCTGTACTTTGCGGTGGACCCGCGGCTGCGCGTGGGCAAGGCCGGGGGGCACTAAAGATGCAGCACCGCCTGAATCGCAGCACGGTGGACGACTGACATGCAGCCCCTTCGCTACAAGGCCGGTGGCCGGGCGTTTGCGCACATCGCGCACTACCACCCCGAGCTGACCGCGCTGCGCCGCGACCTGCACGCGCATCCCGAACTGGGCTTTGAGGAGGTCTATACCGGCAGCCGGGTGAAGGAAGCCCTCAAGGCGTGCGGCGTGGACGAGATCCACGACGGAATCGGCCGTACCGGCATCGTGGCCGTCGTGCGCGGGCGCAGCACGGCCAGCGGCAGCATGGTGGGGCTGCGCGCCGACATGGATGCGCTGCCCCTGGCCGAGCACAACGACTTCACCTGGAAGTCGTGCAAGCAGGGCCTGATGCACGGTTGCGGTCATGACGGCCACACCGCCATGCTGGTGGGCGCCGCGCGCTACCTGGCCGAGACGCGCAACTTCGACGGAACCGCCGTGCTGATCTTTCAGCCCGGCGAGGAAGGCTTTGCGGGTGCGCGCGTGATGATGGAGGACGGCCTGTTCGACCGGTTCCCGGTGCAGTCGGTGTACGCCATGCACAACTGGCCGGCGATGAAGCCGGGCACGGTCGGGCTCAACCCCGGTGCGATGATGGCCGCGGCCGACCGCGTCACCATCGAGATCACGGGCCGCGGCGGCCACGGCGCCCACGCCTACCAGACGGTGGACGTGGTGCTGGTGGCTGCGCACATCATCACGGCAGCCCAAAGCATCGTGGCGCGCAATGTGCGTCCCATCGAGAGCGCCGTGGTCAGCCTGTGCGCCGTGCAGGCGGGCGACCTGGGCGCGTTCAGCGTGCTGCCTGGCTCCGCCACGCTGGTGGGCACCGTGCGTACCTTCGATCCGCAGGTGCAGGAAACCGTCGAGCGCCGCCTCAAGGAAATGTGCAATGCCATTGCCCTGGGCTTTGGCGCCACGGCCACGGTGCACTACGAGCGCATCTATCCCGCCACCATCAACAGCGAAAGCGAAGCGCTTTTCGCGGGCGATGTGGCAGAGGCGATCGTGGGATCCGACCACGTGGTGCGCGACCTGGAGCCCAGCATGGGCGCGGAAGACTTCGCCTTCATGCTGCAGACCAAGCCCGGCGCTTACCTGCGCATCGGGCAGGGCATGGGCGCCAGCGGCGGCGCGCTGCACAACAGCCGCTATGACTTCAACGACGACATCCTGCCCCTGGGCTCGGCGCTGCACGCCAGCCTGATCGAGCAGTCCATGCCGCTGCCCGCCCTGTGAGAGTGCAGGCCGGCGGCAACCCCTCCTTTCCCTATCCGTGCATTTGTTCCATGCTTTCGACACACTTTTCACCACCAGGAGGTTTCCGATGAAATTCCAGAAGAAAGTTGCCCGTTCAGCAGTCTTTGTCGCATTGGCCGCAGCGAGCCTGGTCGCCAGCGCCCAGACCATCCGCATTGCGAACCAGGGCGACTCGCTGTCGATGGACCCGCACTCGCTCAACGAGTCGCTGCAGCTGAGCGTGACCGGCAACGTGTACGAGCCGCTCGTGGCGCGCAACAAGGACCTGAGCCTGGCGCCCGCCCTGGCCACGGCCTGGAAGCAGACCTCGCCCACCGTCTGGCGCTTCGAATTGCGCAAGGGCGTGCAATTCCATGACGGCACGCCGTTCACCGCCGACGACGTGGTGTTCAGCTTCGGGCGCACCCAGGTGGAAGGCTCCGACATGAAGAGCTACACCAACGACTTCAAGGAAGTGCGCAAGATCGACGACTACACGGTCGAGATCGAAACCAAGTCGCCCTTCCCGATCGTGCCCGACGTGATCTCGCTCGTATACATCATGAGCAAGAAGTGGTGCGAGACCAACCAGGCCACGGCGCCCGTGGATCGCCGCAAGGGCATCGAGAACGCGGCCTCGTTCCGTGCCAACGGCACCGGCCCGTTCCGCCTGCGCGAGCGCCAGCCCAACGTGCGCACCGTGTTCACGCGCAACGGCACCTACTGGGGCAAGATCGAAGGCAACGTGAGCGAAGTCATCTTCACGCCCATCGGCAACGACGCCACGCGCGTGGCAGCCTTGCTGTCGGGCGAGGTGGACGTGATGGAGCCGGTGCCCGTGCAGGACATCGAGCGCGTGAACGCCAGCGCCAACACCCGCGCCATCACCGGCCCCGAGCTGCGCACCATCTTCCTGGGCATGGACCAGAAGCGCGACGAGCTGCTGTACTCCAACGTCAAGGGCAAGAACCCCTTCAAGGACAAGCGTGTGCGCCAGGCCTTCTACCAGGCCATCGACATCGAGGGCATCAAGCGCACCGTCATGCGCGGCGCCTCCAACCCCTCCGCGCTGCTGGTGGGCCCCGGCATCAACGGCTTCCAGCCCGATGCCAAACGCCTGCCCTACGACGTCGAGGCGGCCAAGAAGCTCATGGCCGATGCGGGCTACCCCAACGGCTTCGAAGTGACCATGAACTGCCCGAACGACCGTTACGTGAACGACGGCCGCATCTGCCAGACCGTGGCGGCCAACCTCTCGCGCATCAACGTCAAGATCAACCTGGCGGCCGAGACCAAGGGCACCTATTTCCCCAAGGTGCTGCGCCGCGACACCAGCTTCTACATGCTGGGTTGGACGCCTTCCACCTACGACTCGCACAACGCCCTCAATGCGCTGGTGCGCTGCGTGGACGACAAGGGCGCGGGCCAGTTCAACCTGGGCGCCTACTGCAACCCCAAGGTGGACGAGCTCACCCTCAAGATCCAGTCGGAAACCGACAAGGCCAAGCGCGACGCCATGATCAAGGAAGCCTTTGATCTGCACGCCGCCGATGTGGGCCACCTGCCCCTGCACCAGCAGGCGCTGGCCTGGGGCGTGAAGAAGAACGTGAAGCTCGTGCAACTGGCCGACAACTTCATGCACTTCAAGTGGATGAGCATCGAGAAGTAAAAAGCAATTCAACTCCCCGGGCCTGGTGCAATCGACCTTGCAAAAGGCCCACGGCAACCCGCAGCGGCTACCCGCCCTGCGGGTTGTCATACGTTAACTGGTTTCCCCACAATGAAAACTACCCTTGCACGCTGGTTCGACAGCGACATCGGCTACAGCTTCCGCACGTCGCCCATGGCGATGGTGGCTGCCGCCATTGCCCTCGTCTGTGTGTTCTGTTCGCTGTTTGCCGGATGGGTTGCACCGCACAACCCGTTTGACCTGGCCACGCTGGAACTCAGCGACGCGCGGCTGCCGCCGGCCTGGAGCGCCGAAGGCACCCTCAAATACCCCCTGGGCACCGACGACCAGGGCCGCGACATTCTTTCCGCGCTGATCTACGGCGCCCGCATCTCGCTCGTGGTCGGCCTGGCCTCCGTGGTGCTCTCCGTGGTCGTGGGCGTGGCCTTCGGCCTGCTTGCGGGCTTTCGCGGCGGCTGGATCGACGGCGTGCTCATGCGCCTGTGCGACGTGATGCTGTCCTTCCCCGCCATCCTGGTGGCCCTGCTCATCGCGGGTGTGGGCCGGGCGTTGTTCCCCAACGCACACGAGTCGCTGGCCTTCGGCGTGCTGATCCTGTCGATCTCGCTGACCGGCTGGGTGCAGTACGCGCGCACGGTGCGGGGCTCCACGCTGGTGGAGCGCAACAAGGAATACGTGCAGGCTGCGCGCGTGACGGGCGTTTCGTCCCTGCGCATCATGCGCAAGCACGTGCTGCCCAACGTGATGGGCCCCGTCATGGTGCTGGCCACGATCCAGGTGGCCACGGCCATCATCACCGAGGCCACGCTGTCGTTCCTGGGCGTGGGTGCGCCGCCCACCTCGCCCTCGCTGGGCACGCTGATCCGCATCGGCAACGACTACCTGTTCTCGGGCGAATGGTGGATCACCGTGTTCCCCGGCGCGATGCTGGTGCTGATCGCACTGTCGGTGAACCTGCTGGGTGACTGGCTGCGCGACGCGCTCAACCCCCGCCTGCGCTAGTCAGAACAGAACAAGAAAAGAAGAGAAAAGCGAGATCCCATGAGTCTTCTCGAAGTCAAAAACCTCGTAGTCGAATTTCCTGGCCGCCGCGGTACCCTGCGCGCCCTGGACGACATTTCCTTTTCCATCGCACCCGGCGAGATCCTGGGCGTGGTGGGAGAGTCCGGCGCGGGCAAGTCGCTCACCGGCGCCGCCATCATCGGCCTGCTGGAGCCCCCGGGCCGCGTCGCCTCGGGCCAGATCCTGCTGGAGGGCCAGCGCATCGACAACCTCAATAGCGACCAGATGCGCACCATCCGCGGCCGGCGCATCGGGGCCATCTTTCAAGACCCGCTGACCTCGCTGAACCCGCTGTACACCGTGGGCCGCCAGCTCACCGAAACCATCCTGGCCCATCTGCCCGTCACCGCGGCCGAGGCGCGCCAGCGCGCCATTGCACTGCTGCAGGACACCGGCATTCCCGCAGCGGCCGAGCGCATCGACCACTACCCGCACCAGTTCTCCGGCGGCATGCGCCAGCGGGTGGTGATCGCGCTGGCCCTCGCGGCCGAGCCGCAGCTCATCGTGGCCGACGAGCCCACCACGGCGCTCGACGTGTCCATCCAGGCGCAGATCATCACGCTGCTCAAGAACATCTGCAAATCGCGCGGCGCGGCCGTGATGCTGATCACGCACGACATGGGCGTGATCGCTGAGACCTGCGACCGCGTGGCCGTGCTGTACGCGGGCCGCGTGGCCGAGATCGGCCCGGTGCACGACGTGATCAACAAGCCCTCGCACCCCTACACCGCCGGGCTGATGGCCTCCATCCCCGACATGGAGCAGGACCGCGAACGCCTCAACCAGATCGATGGCGCCATGCCGCGCCTGAACGCCATCCCCAAGGGCTGCGCCTACAACCCCCGCTGCCCCCAGACCTTTGACCGCTGCATGACCGAACGCCCCGAACTCATGGCCGCTGGCACTACGCGTGCGGCCTGCTGGCTGCACGCTGGCGCCCCTGCCACCCCCCGTGCCGAGGTGACCGCATGAGCGCCGCTGCAACCACCCCCCGCGCGGCCAGCGCTGCGCCCGTGCAAGGCAAGGCCCTGGTCCAGGCGCACGACCTGGCCAAGACCTTCGACGTGTCGGCCCCCTGGCTCAACCGCGTGATCGAACGCAAGCCACGCACCCTGCTGCACGCGGTCGATGGCGTGAGCTTCGAGATTGAAAAGGGCAAGACACTCGCCCTGGTGGGCGAATCGGGCTGCGGCAAGAGCACCGTGGCGCGCCTGCTGGTGGGCCTGTACGACCCCACGCGCGGCGGCCTCACGTTTGACGGGAAGGACGCCCACGCCGCCTTCAAGGGCAACGATGCGCGCGCCATGCGCCGGCGCATCCAGATGATCTTCCAGGACCCCTACGCCAGCCTGAACCCGCGCTGGCTGGTGGAGGACATCATCGGCGAGCCGCTCAAGGAACACGGCCTCATCACCGACAAGGCCGCGCTCAAGCAGCGCGTGGGCGAACTGCTCAAGTCGGTGGGCCTGTCGCCTCTGGACATGGTCAAGTACCCGCACCAGTTCTCGGGCGGCCAGCGCCAGCGCATCTCCATTGCACGTGCCCTCGCCACCGAGCCCGAGTTCCTGGTGTGCGACGAGCCCACCAGCGCGCTCGACGTGTCGGTGCAGGCCCAGGTGCTCAACATCATGAAGGACCTGCAGCGCGAGCGGCAGCTCACCTACCTGTTCATCAGCCACAACCTGGCCGTGGTGCGCCACGTGAGCGACCAGGTGGGCGTGATGTACCTGGGCCGCCTGGTGGAGCTGGCCGACAAGCACACGCTGTTCGACACGCCGCGCCACCCCTACACGCGCATGCTGCTCGATGCCATCCCCAAGATGCACGACACGGGCAAGGCGCGCACCCCCGTGCAGGGCGAGGTGCCCAACCCGCTGAACCCGCCGCCGGGCTGCGCCTTCAACCCCCGTTGCCCGCACGCCAACGACCGCTGCCGCAATGAGCGGCCCCAGCTGCTGTCCATCGGCGGCATCCGCATCGCGTGCCACGCGGTGGAAGAAGGCCGTATCTGACTGAATTGCTATTGAAAATGTAGCTACAAGCCCTTGGTGAGTAAGCGCTGAGGGCTGTTTTCACTCAAATTTTCGGGGCCCCGGCAGGCCCTGTGCGCCACGGGCTCCTTGCGGGGAGCCCGTGGCGTTTTCATGGGGGCGCCGTCTTCCCCCCCTGATTCACTGTGCTGATTCACTGCACAGATTCATCGTCCCTTCGCGCTTTCGTTCGTGCGTTCGCGCACCGGCGCAGCCCTTTCCTTCATGCCCTTGTCACGGTGGCTGCAGACCATGCACCTCTTGTGCATTCGCACGCACCGAACATTTGGCGAAGGAGTCCACCGATGGCGAACACGACGACGACGACGACGACGACGAGGACGAGGACGATGACGAAGAGCGGGTGGGCCACACGGCTGCGCCTGCGCGGGGGCCTGCTGGCCCTGGCGGCGGCGGGTGCGCTGGCCGCCTGTGGCGGCTCCGGCGACGGCGAGCCTGCGGGCAAGCCGCTGGAGCTCACCATCCTGCACATCAACGACCACCATTCGACGCTCGAATCGAAATCCCGCACGCTCAAGCTCTCGGCCGGTGGCGCCGCGGCGGTAGACGTGGCCGTCGACGCCGGGGGCTTTCCCCGTGTCGCGGCGGCCATCAACGAACTCGCGGCGCAGTCGGCCCATGTGCTCAAGCTGCACGCGGGGGATGCGCTCACCGGCACGCTGTACTTCAACCGCGCCGGGGCCGATGGCGAGGCCGACGCCGCGCTGATGAACACCGTGTGTTTCGACGCCTTCACGCTGGGCAACCACGAATTCGACAAGGGCGACAGCGGCCTCAAGAACTTTCTGGACCTGCTGCGCAAGGGCAACTGCAAGACGCCCGTGCTCAGCGCCAACGTGCAGTTCGGCCCCAACTCGGCGCTCAACGCCACGCGCGCGCCGGGCTACGTCAGCCCCTCCACCGTGGTGGAGCGCGACGGCCAGAAGATCGGCATCGTGGGCCTGACGATTGCGCAAAAGACCCAGGCCTCGTCCAGCCCCGATCCGGGCACAACCTTCCAGGACGAAACCGCCGCCGCCCAGCGCGAGATCGACGCGCTGCGCGCCAAGGGCATCCACAAGATCATCGTGCTGAGCCACATCGGCTACGAATACGACAAGCAGGTGGCTGCGCGCCTGTCCGGTGTGGACGTGGTGGTGGGCGGCGATTCGCACACCCTGCTCGGCCCGGCCGCGCTGACCAGCACCGGTGTGGGCTCCCCCGCCGGCGCCTATCCCACCCGCATCACCGACAAGGACGGCAAGCCCGTGTGCGTGGTGCAGGCCTGGGAATATGCGCAGGTGGTGGGCGAGCTCAAGGTCAGCTTCAACGCGCAGGGCGAGGTCACGCAGTGCGCAGGCACCCCGCATGTGCTGATCGGCGACAGCTTCACCATCGCCGGCAAGGCCGCGACCGACGCCGAGAAGGCCGCCCTCAAGGCCAGCGCCGCAGCGGCCGGCGTGCTGCGCGTGACCACGCCATCGGCCCCCGCCACCACCGCACTGCAGCCTTTCAAGGACCGCGTGGCCGTGTTCAACCAGACCCAGGTGGCCGTGGTGCCGCAAGAGCTGTGCTCGCGCCGCGTGCCCGGCGGCGTGGGCTCGGTGGACTACAGCCGCTCCAGCGCCGCCTGCAATGCCGCAGGCAGCGTGAGCCTGCGCGGCGGCGACATCCAGCAGCTGGTGGCCCAGGCCTATCTGGAAGTGGCCAACGAAAAATACGGCGGCGCCGACATCACGCTGCAAAGCGGCGGCGGCGTGCGCATCCCGCTGCAGGGCACGGTGACGGCCGCGCAGGTGATCCAGGTGCTGCCGTTCGGCAACATGCTGTTCCGCCTGGACATCACCGGCCAGGAGGCCAAGGGCATGCTCGAAGACGGCCTGGAGGCCGTGTACGGCCCCGGCGGCTCCACCGGCCCGTATCCCTACACCGGCGGCCTGCGCTACGACGTGAACACCCAGGCCGCGTTCGGCAGCCGCGTGAGCAACATCGAAGTGCGCAACGCCGCCACCGGCACCTGGGGTCCGCTGGATCTGGCCAAGACCTACAAGCTGTTCGTGCTGAGCTTCAACGCCACCGGCGGCGACGGCTACAAGACCCTGGCCGCCGTGCCCGCTGCGCGCCGTCTGGACATCGGTGTGCTGGACGCCGACGTGTTCTTCAGCTACATCGACAAGCAGGCCAAGGACGCAGCCACCGGGCTGCCCGTGCTGCAGCGCCTGCCCGTGGAGCTGTACAGCACCCGGAGCTTCGCGAACTGACGGGCTGCGCGTCGGGTTTGAAGCAAAAATGGCTGCCAGCGCTTGATGGGTAAGCGCTGGCAGCTATTGTTTTAAGAGCATCTCAAGGCTATAGTCTGCGCGCTGGCGGTGGGGCTGCGGCGGCACCGCAAGGGGCTGCGCTGCGCAAGTCCCACCCGCCGCAGACATCCACCCGCAGCGCGAGGAGGCGCGACATGAAACAGCAAATCGAACGACTCTCCCCCCATCAGAACGCCAAGGTCTTCGGCGTGCTCATGGCCCTGGGCTCGCTGGTCGTCCTGGTTCCGTTCTTTGCGTTCGCCACGCTTCTTGCGCCCGCCGAGCAGGCACCCCCGTTCTGGATGGTGCTGATCTTCCCGGTGGTCTATCTCGTGTTCGGCTATCTTGTGGTGCTGGCGGGCTGCGCGCTGTACAACGTGCTGTTCAAGCACATCGGCGGCTTCGAATACACCGCGCAGCGCAAGGACTGAGCTGTACAAAAAAAACTGCGCTGCGCAAGGGCCGAGAGCTGCACAAGGGCTGGGCCGCGCAAGGGCTGCGCGGCCCAAGCCTCAGGCGTACCGCTTGGCGCGCAGGTTTTCCTTCATCTGCTGCAGGATGGGCTGCAGCGAGCCGCCAATGCGCAAGGCCACGCAGGTGGCCAGCACATCGATGATGAGCAGGTGCATGAGGCGCGACACCATGGGGCTGTAGCGGTCGTAGCCCTCGGGGTGGTCGGCCGCCAGGTGAATCTGGCAGGTGCTGGCCAGGGGCGAGCCGCTGGCCGTGATGGCTATTGTTGTGGCGCCGTTCTTGCGCGCGATGTCGGCCGCGTCCATCAGGTCGCGTGTGCGGCCCGAGTTGGAGATGATCACCGCGCAGTCGCCAGGACCCAGCAAGGTGGCGCTCATCACCTGCATGTGGCCGTCACTGGTGGCGATGGAGGTCACGCCCAGGCGGAAGAACTTGTGCTGCGCGTCCTGCGCCACGATGCCCGAATTGCCCACGCCGTAGAACTCGATGCGCTTGCCCGTCTGCCAGGTGGCGGCAATCGCTTCGGCTGCGCGCTCCAGCGCCACCGTGCTGGCGGCGTTGCGGTATTGCAGAAACGCGGCCACCGCGTTGTCCACCACCTTCACCAGCACGTCGCCCGTCTTGTCGTCCACATCCACGCTGCGGTGGATGAAGGGCACGCCCTCGCTCACGCTGCCCGCGAGCTTGAGCTTGAAGTCCGCCAGCCCGTCATAGCCCATGCTGCGGCAAAAGCGCACCACCGTGGGCTTGCTCACGTGCGCGCGTTCGGCCAGCTCGCGCACGGGCAGGCGCGCAAACGCGCGGGGGTCGCTCAGCACGAGCCTGGCAACGCGTTGCTCGGCGGGGGCCAGGGACGAAAGCGAGGCGGTGATGCGGTCGAGCATGGGAGGGGGCGCCGGGGCGGCAGGCAAGCATGAAGAGGGGGAGGGCAATAAATGGTAACTGCGTTTCACCCCGGCTGGGCCACGGGTTACAGCGCAGGCGGCCCGCCCTTGGGTTTACCCCTGTGCGCGGGTCGCAGGGGCGGGTCTACGATGGCCTGTAACTTCCTTGTCATATTCACACCCGGGGACCCACCCATGCACCAGTCCATCCGCGCGGCCCTGTCCGCAGCCGTTCTGTTTGTGGTGTCTGCCACCGCTGCGCACGCGCAGGGCCAGGTCAACGTCATCTGTTCGGTGCAGGCCGAATGGTGCAACCTGATGGCCACCGTCTATGCCAAGACCACCGGCACCAAGGTCAACATCACTGCCAAGGGCTCGGGCGAGGCGCTGGCGCAGCTCAACGCCGAAAAGGCCAACCCCAAGACCGACATCTGGTTCGGCGGCACGGGCGACCCGCATCTGCAGGCGGCCGAGCAGGGCCTCACGCTCGAATACAAGTCCCCGCAGCTCGCCCAGCTGCACCCCTGGGCGCAGAAGCAGGCGGCGGACTCCAAATACCGCACCGTGGGCGTTTACCTGGGCCCGCTGGGCTTTGGCTTCAACAAGGAGCTGCTGGCCAAGCGCAAGCTGAAGGCCCCCGAGTCGTGGGCCGACCTGCTCAAGCCCGAGCTCAAGGGCGAGGTGCAGATGGCCAACCCCGCCTCCAGCGGCACGGCCTACACCATGATCGCCACGCTGGTGCAGATCATGGGCGAGGAGAAGGCGTTCGAATACCTCAAGGCCCTGCACCCCAACATCAGCACCTATACCCGCTCGGGCACCGCGCCCATCAAGGCGGCAGCGCGCGGCGAGACCACGGTGTCGGTGAGCTTCGTGCACGACGTGACCACCGAGGCCGTCAACGGCTTTCCCGTGGGTTCGGCCACGCCCTCCGAAGGCACGGGCGCCGAGGTGGGCTCGATGAGCATCGTCAAGGACGGCCCCAACACCGAAACCGCCAAGAAGTTCTATGAGTGGGCGCTCACGCCCGGCGGCCAGCAGTTTGGCCTGGCGGCCAAGCAGTTTCAGCTGCCCAGCAACACGCAGGTGCCCAAGGACCCGCGCATGACCGACCCGGCCAAGATCAAGCTCATCAACTACGACTACGCCAAATACGGCGCCAGCGCCGAGCGCCGGCGCCTGATTGCGCGCTGGGAAAAAGAAGTCCAGAACGCGGCACGCTAGAAATGAAGCACGCCCTGAGCGGCCGCGCCGGTTTCGTGCGTCCTGTCCGGTGTTGCCCCCATGAACCGTTGATCTGATGAAGGTGTCCGCACCGAATCGGCCCTTGTGGGTCTGGGCGATGCTTGGCGTCCTGGGTTATCTCGTGCTGCCCTGGTATGCGCAGCAAGACACCAATGGCCTGCTGGCCGTGGGCCGGGTGTGGGGCGAGGCGCAGGCCGCCAATGGCCTGCTGCAGGCCGCGCAGCATGGGCGGCCCTGGCTGTGGCTGGGCCTGCTGGGCTTGGCGGTCGCAGGCGTCGGGGCAGCCCTGCCAGCAGGTCGCCCGCAAGGCGCGGTGCTGATCGCGGGCGGCGCGCTGGGGCTGGCGGCCCTGCTGATCAGCGGATTCACCATTGGCGCACGCGGCTGGGCCTTGGAGTGGATGAACGCCAGCCTGGGCCCGCTGGGCCGGCGCCAGCCGGGCATGGGTTGGGGCGGCTTCGTTGCGCTGTCTGCGCTGCTGGTGCTGCTGGCCTTCGGCATCGCGCGGCGCGGCTTCTTCAAGGGCGATCTGTTTGTGGCGGCCGCCGTGCTGGGCTGCAGCAGCCTGCTGGCGCTGTTCATCGTGTTCCCGGTGTTCAAGGCGCTGTCGGCTGCGTTCTTTCTGGAAGACGGCCCGTTTTCGCTGTCCGTGATGTGGGAGCGCATCGCGCATGAGCGCAACTTTGGCCTCGCGTGCCTTGGCGGTGGCCAGCGCTGCGGCGTGGCCTGGAACACGCTGTTCCTGGGGCTCATGACGGCCACCAGCACCACGCTGCTGGGCACCTTCATGGCGCTGATGGCCGAGCGCGCCTCGCGCCGCTACGCCCGCCCGCTTGGCGTGCTGGCGCTCTTGCCCATCATCACGCCACCCTTTGTGGTGGGCCTGGGGCTCATCCTGCTGTTCGGCCGCGCGGGCGTGTTCAACCAGTTCCTCGAATATGCGTTTGGCATCACGCCCACGCGCTGGTTCTACGGGTGGCTCGGCGTGTGGGTGGCGCAGACCTTCGCCTTCACGCCCATCGCCTTCATGATCATGCGTGGCGTGGTGCAGGGCGTGGCGCCCAGCCTCGAAGAAGCCGCGCAAACCCTGCGCGCCAGCCCGCACCAGACCTTCATGACCGTGACCCTGCCGCTGCTCAAGCCCGGCCTGGCCAATGCGTTCCTGGTGGGTTTCATCGAGAGCATGGCCGACTTCGGCAACCCCATCGTGGTGGGCGGGCAGTTTGCCGTGCTCTCCACCGAAATCTTCTTCGCCATCGTGGGCGCGCAGTACGACCAGGGCCGCGCCGCGTCGCTGGCCTGGATCCTCACCTTCTTTGCGCTCACGGTGTTTGCCATCCAGCGCGGGCTGCTGGGCCGGCAGAACTTCACCACCGTCTCGGGCAAGGGCGACGCTGGCATCGCCATGCCGCTGCCCGTGGGCGTGCGCCGCGTGGTGCACTGCGTGGCGCTGCCCTGGATGGCGTTCACCCTCGTCGTCTACCTGTTTGCGCTGGCCGGTGGCCTGGTGCAGACCTGGGGGCGCGACTACACCCCCACGCTCGCGCACTTCCGCACGGCGTTCGGCGTGGAGTGGGGCGAGTTTGGCGTGGTGTGGGCGGGCACGGCCTGGAACTCGTTCTTCACCACCCTCAAGCTTGCGGCCCTCTCGGCGCCGCCCACCGCCGCCCTGGGGCTGGCCATTGCGTGGCTGCTCGCGCGCACCGAGTTCCGGGGGCAGGGCGCGTTCGAATTCTCGGCCCTGCTGGCGTTCGCCATTCCGGGCACGGTGCTGGGCGTGAGCTACATCCTGGCCTTCAACGTGCCGCCGTTCGAGCTCACGGGCACCGCGCTCATCATCGTGCTGTGCTTCATGTTCCGCAGCCTGCCGGTGGGCGTGCGCGCGGGCACGGCGGCGTTCAAGCAGCTCGACCGGTCGCTCGATGAAGCCTCGGCCATGCTGCGCGCGGGCAGCGTGCAGACCTTGCGCCACGTGGTGCTGCCGCTGCTCAAGCCCGCGCTGGTGGCGGCGCTGGTCTACAGCTTCGTGCGCGCCATCACCACGGTGAGCGCGGTGATCTTCCTTGTCACGGCCGAGAACGAGCTGGCCACCACCTACATCATCGGCCGCGTGGGCAACGGCGACTACGGCGTGGCGCTGGCCTACTGCACGGTGCTCATCGTTCTCATGTCGGCCTCCATCGGGCTCATCCAGTTGCTGGTGGGCGAGCGCCGCCTCGGACGTCGCCAGGCCTCGAAAGATCCGAAATGACCCCCCTGCATCCGAACACCGCGGGCATCGTGTTCCGCAACATCACCAAGCGCTACGGCAGCGACCGCAGTGCGGCCCTGGCCGTCAAGGGCATCAGCTTCGAGGTGCCGCGCGGCACGCTCACCACCATCCTCGGTCCCTCGGGCTGCGGCAAGACCACCACCCTGCGCATGATCGCGGGGCTGGAGTCGCCCACTTCGGGCGAGATCTTCATCGGCGGCAAGGAGGTGACCACGCTCGGCCCCGCGCAGCGCAACGTGAGCATGATGTTCCAGAGCTACGCGCTGTTCCCGCACATGAGCGTGGTGGAGAACGTGATGTACGGCCTGCGCATGTCGGGCCAGCCCAAGGAGCAGGCACGCACCAAGGCGGTGGAGGCGCTGCGCGGTGTGGGCCTGTTGGGGTTGGACGACCGCCTGCCCAGCGAGCTGTCGGGCGGCCAGCAGCAGCGCGTGGCCCTGGCCCGCGCTCTGGTGCTGGAGCCCGAGGTGCTGCTGTTCGACGAGCCGCTGTCCAACCTCGACGCGCGCCTGCGCCGCGAGATGCGCGAAGAGATCCGCGCGCTGCAGCAGCGCCTGTCGCTCACCGTGGCCTATGTCACGCACGACCAGGCCGAGGCCATGGCCGTGAGCGACCAGATCATCGTGATGAACCAGGGGCTGATTGCACAGCAGGGCGCTCCCCGCGCGCTGTATGAAGCCCCCACCAGCGCCTTCGTGGCGGGCTTCATGGGCGAGGCTGTGCTGTTTCCTGCCAGCGCCGAGGCCGATGGCACGGTGCGGCTCGGCCCCCTGGTGCTGCGCCCGCGCACCGTGCCCGGCAGCGGTCCGGTGCAGGTGGCGGTGCGCCCCGAATCCTGGCGCATCAGCCGCCAGGGCGAGGGGCTGTCGCTGCTGCCCGCGCGGCTGGCGCGATCGGCCTATCTGGGCGCGGTGCACGAATACACCTTCGACACCGCGCTGGGCAGCATCTTTGTGGTGTCGGCCGACCTGGACGACGTGCTGGCCGTGGGCGACGACGTGTGGCTGGGCCTGGGCGCCCAGGGGGTATCGGTGGTTGGTAGTACCAGAGGCGCTGGGGCCGATGCGGAATAATGGGGCCACCATGACGCACCAACTCGACGCCCTCAAACAGTTCACCACCGTGGTTGCCGACACCGGCGACTTCAAGCAACTGGCGCAGTTCCAGCCCCAGGATGCCACCACCAACCCCTCGCTGATCCTCAAGGCCGTGCAAAAGCCCGAGTACGCGCCGCTGCTGCAGGACACCGTGGCCCAGTTCCGGGGCCGCGAGATGGATGAAATCATCGACCGCCTGCTGGTGCGCTTCGGCCGCGAGATCCTGGCCACCATCCCCGGCCGCGTGTCCACCGAGGTCGATGCCCGCCTGAGCTTTGACACCAGCGCCACCGTCACGCGCGCCGAGCGCATCATCGCGCTGTACCAGGCCGAAGGCATCCACACCGACCGCGTGCTCATCAAGATCGCCGCCACCTGGGAGGGCATCAAGGCCGCCGAGCAGCTGGAGCGCAAGGGCATCCACACCAACCTCACGCTGCTGTTCTCGTTCGCCCAGGCCGTGGCCTGCGGCGACGCCAAAGTACAGCTGATCTCGCCCTTTGTGGGCCGCATCTACGACTGGTACAAGAAGCAGGCCGGCGCCAGCTGGGACGAGGCCGCCCGCGCGGGCGCCAACGACCCCGGCGTGCAGTCGGTCACGCAGATCTACAACCACTACAAGCACTTCGGCATTGCCACCGAGGTGATGGGCGCGAGTTTTCGCAACGTGGGCCAGATCACGGCGCTGGCCGGGTGTGACCTGCTGACCATCGCCCCGGAACTGTTGGCCCAGCTGGCGGCGAGTGATGCGCCCTTGCAGCGCGCCCTGGATGCGAACGCCGCCAAGGCCATGGACCTGCCTGCGGTGAACTACGACGAGGCGGGGTTCCGCTATGCGTTGAACGAGGACGCGATGGCGACGGAGAAGCTGGCCGAGGGGATTCGGGCGTTTGCGGCGGATGCGGTGAAGCTGGAGAAGATGATTCTGGCGGCTTGAGGGCTGGGAGCTCGGAGCCCCGGGGTCAAGTTTTGGTGATTTTGGCGGCCAGCGCTTGTGGGTAAAGCGCTGGCCGCTATTGTTTTTGAAGTGTTCTGGTGCGGGTTGGGTGTGAAGCGGGGCACCGCTTCGCAAGGGGCCATCCCACCCGTTCGGGCTGAGCCTGTCGAAACCGGGGCGCCTCGCCATCCGTTCGGGCTGAGCTTGTCGAAGCCAGTGCACGATCCCCCTAAGACCGTTCGGGCTGAGCCTGTCGAAGCCAGGGCGCCAACCTATCCGTTCGGGCTGAGCCTGTCGAAGCCAGTGCACGATCTCCCTAAGACCTTTCGGGCTGAGCCTGTCGATGCCTGGGCATT
>NZ_JBMIRS010000112.1:0-40858 GCF_049198005.1 Paracidovorax sp. MALMAid1276
CATCACAGCCCATCCAGCAAGGCAGCAGTCTTATCTGCCGCCCCTCCCGAAGGAGCCGCTCCGTGTAGCGAAGCCCTCGACTATAGCACCGTTTTGATCAGGCCGGCAAGATTTCTGAAAAGAATCGCGTCAATCGCCGGCAGAGATCGCCAGCTCCAGCGCATCTATAAAGAGCTTCGCCACATCGCAGCCGGTCTGGTCGAAGATTTCCTGGAAGCAGGTAGGGCTGGTGACGTTGATTTCGGTGACGCAGTCGCCAATGACATCCACCCCGGCCAGCAGCAGGCCCCGCTCCTGTAACACGGGACCAAGGGCATTGCCGATCTCCCAGTCGCGGTCGGAGAGTGGCCGCGCCACGCCTTTGCCGCCTGCGGCGAGATTGCCGCGCACTTCCGAGCCCTGCGGGATGCGGGCCAGGCAAAACGGCACCGGCTTGCCGCCAATGATGAGAACGCGCTTGTCGCCGTCCACGATCTCGGGCAGGAACTTCTGCACCATCACGCTTTGCGCCCCGTGGCGGTTCAAGGTTTCGGTGATGCTGCCCAGGTTCAGGCCATCGGGCCCCACGCGAAAGATGCCCATGCCGCCCATGCCGTCGAGCGGCTTGAGGATGATGTCCTGGTGCTCGGCATGAAAGCGCCGGATGTCTTGCGCATCGCGCGTGACCAGGGTGGGGCCGATGAATTCCGGAAACTCCATGATGGCGAGCTTCTCGGGATGGTCGCGCAGGGCGCGGGGCTTGTTGAACACGCGGGCGCCGTCGCGTTCGGCCTGTTCCAGCAGATGCGTGGCGTAGAAGTACTCGCTGTCGAACGGCGGGTCCTTGCGCATGAGCACGGCGTCGAAGTCTTTCAGCTCCGCACGCCGCAGGGGCTGGGCTTCATACCACTGGGTCGGGTCGCCGGTCAGCGTGATGCCGAGCACCTGGGCGCTGACCCTGCTGCCTCGTTGCCAAGTGATGTGCTGCGGCTCGCAGACGGACAGCGTGTGCCCTCGGCGGTAGGCCTCGCGCATCATGGCGAAGGTGGTGTCCTTGTAGATCTTGAAGCTGTGCAGCGGATCGGCAATGAAAAGAAGGTGCATGGTGTCGGGTCGGTCGGGGGGACGGGCCGCCAAGGCCCCTTCAGGCGCTCTTGGCTGGCGAACGCCTGTACTGTTGCACAAATAGCGCAACGCTGCCCGCCACCACGCCCCAGAACGCCGAGCCCACGCCGGCGATCGAGATACCACTGAGCGTGACCAAGAACGTGATCAGCGCTGCCTCCCGGTGCGCGTCCTCCCGCAGCGCGGCGGCCAGGCCGTTGCCGATCGTGCCCAGCAGCGCAAGGCCTGCGATGGCGGCCACCAGTTCGGCGGGGAACGCCGTCAGCAGTCCGGTGATCACCGCGCCAAAAAGGCCGATGGCGACATACAGCGCGCCGCAGCACACGGCGGCCGTATAGCGGCGGCTGCGGTCCTGGTGGGCCTCGGGGCCCATGCACATGGCGGCCGTGATGGCACTGAAGTTGAGCGCGAACGCGCCGAAGGGCGCCAGCACCAGCGTCGCCAGGCCCGACAGCGTGAGAAGCCGGGACACCGGCAGGTCGTACCCCGAAGCACGGATGACGGCCACGCCGGGCAGGTTCTGCGAGGCCATGGTGACCACAAACAGCGGAAGGCCCAGACTCACGGCAGCCGCCCAGCTGAACTGCGGCGCGGTGAAGACCGGCACCGCCAACTCCAGGTGTACCGCGGACCACGCCATCTGCCCCTGGCTGGCGACCCAGGCCACGCCCGCTGCGAGCGTGATGACGACGGCATACCGCGCCGCCCAGCGCCGGGCGAGCAAGTACACCACCAGCATCAGCAGCACCAGGGGCAGCGCGGTCTGGGCGGCCACAAACGCCTGCAGGCCAAACTTGGCCAGCACGCCCGCGAGCAGCGCCGCTGCAATCTCCATGGGGATGCGGTTCATGACCCGCTCGAACCAGCGCGTGGCCCCGACCAGCGTGATGAGGGCCGCACTGAGGATGAACGCGCCCACAGCCTCCCCCATGCTGAAGCCGCCTGCAGCCCCGGCCGTGGCGAGCACGGCCGCACCGGGTGTGGACCAGGCGATCATCACCGGCATGCGCAGGACCAGCGACGGCACCAGCGAGCACAGCCCCATGCCCAGGCCCAGCGCCCACATCCAGGAGGTGATCTGTGCGGGCGTGGCGCCGAAGGCCTGCGCAGCCTGGAACACGATGGCGACCGAGCTGGTGAAGCCCACGAGCACCGCCACAAACCCTGCCGTGGCGGCCGACAGGCTCAGGTCTTTGAAAAATTGCATGGGCTGGATTCTGGCAGCCACGCGCGACGGCCGCTCCTGCACCCGCAGCCGCGGATGGAACCACGCAGACAAACTATCAATTTGATAGCTATCAGCGCTTTACCAATAAGCGCTGAGGCCCAAAAAAGGCCAAATTTTCAGATCTCGATCTTCGACCCCAGCTCCACCACGGCGTTGTTGGGCAGGTGCAGGAAGTCTGCGGCGGCGCTGGCGTTGTGGTGCATCTGGGCGAACAGCTTCTCGCGCCAGGGCGCCATGCCACCGCCAATGGACGGGATCACGGTGTCGCGCGACAGGAAATAGCTGGTGGTCATGGTCTCCAGCTCACAGCCCCGGCCGCGCAGCAGCTCCAGCGCGCGAGGCACGTCCGGGTCGTTCTTGAAACCGTAGTGGATCACCACCTGCCAGCAGTCGTGCCCCAGCGATTCGACCTGCAGGCGCTTGTCCAGGCCGATCCAGGGCGTTTCATGGTTGTGCACGGTGACGAACAGGTTCTGCTCATGCAGCACCTTGTTGTGCTTGAGGTTGTGCAAGAGCGCGTTGGGCACGGCGCCGGTGTCAGCGGTGAGGAACACCGCGGTGCCGCTCACGCGGGTGGGCGGGCTGATGAACACCGATTCCAGAAAGTCCTTGAGGTCGATCGCATCCGCACGCAGCTTGTCGTTGAGCAGGCGGCGCCCCTCCTTCCAGGTCATCATCAAGGCGAAGACGATGCCGCCGATCAGCAGTGGGAACCAGCCGCCCTTGAACAGCTTGAGCAGGTTGGACGCAAAGAAGGCCAGGTCCACCACGAAGAAGCAGCCGGTGGCCGCGATGCACAAAGCCAGCGGATAGCCCCAGCCATAGCGGATCACAAAGAACGTGAGCGTGGTGGTGATCAGCATGTCCAGCGTGACGGCAATGCCGTAGGCCGCCGCCAGGTTGCTCGACGAGCGGAACATGACCACCGCCAGCACGATGGCAATGAACAGGCCCCAGTTGACCAGCGGGATGTAGATCTGCCCCGTGTCGCGCACGCTGGTGTGCTGGATGTTCAGCCGCGGCAGGTAGCCCAGCTGGATGACCTGCTTGGTCACGCTGAAGGCCCCGGTGATCAGCGCCTGCGAGGCGATCACGGTGGCCATGGTCGCCAGGATGACGAGGGGGATCAGCGCCCAGTCCGGGGCCATCATGTAGAACGGATTCTTCACCGCCTCGGGCTCTGCGAGCAGCAGGGCGCCCTGACCAAAGTAATTGAGCGTGAGCGCCGGCATGGCGACGGCAAACCAGGCCAGGCGAATGGGCCGCTTGCCGAAGTGTCCCAGGTCGGCATACAGCGCCTCGGCCCCCGTCACGCACAGCACCACCGCGCCCAGGATGATGAAGCTCGTGCCCGGGTTGGCCCACATGAAGCCCAGAGCATGGTGCGGGCTCAGCGCCCACAGGATTTCGGGGTGGCCCACGATGTGCGACACGCCCAGCACGGCGATGGTGACGAACCAGGTGAGCGTGATGGGGCCGAAGAACTTGCCGATGCCCCCCGTGCCGCGCTTTTGCACGGCGAACAGGCAGAACAGCACCACCAGCGTGAGCGGGATCACATAGCCTGCGAAGTGGGGCGAAACCACCTCCAGCCCCTCCACCGCCGACAGCACCGAAATCGCCGGGGTGATGACACCGTCGCCGTAAAACAGCGCCGTGCCGAACATGCCCACGGCCAGCAGCACGCCGCGCAGGCGGGGCTTGCCCTTCACGGCCTGCGACGCCAGCGCCAGCATCGCCACCAGCCCGCCCTCGCCCTTGTTGTCTGCGCGCAGCACCAGCACCACGTACTTCAGCGAGACGATGACGGTGAGCGTCCAGAAGAAGATGGAGAGGATGCCGTAGATGTTGTCCGGGGTGAAGGGCACGTGGCCGGATCCGAAGACCTCCTTGACCGCGTACAGCACGCTGGTGCCGATATCGCCATAAACCACACCGATGGCTCCCAGCGTGAGCGCTGCGAGCGATGACTTGGAGCTTTGCACTGACCGCACCCGGCACACAGGGCGCGCCGGGTTCCGTTACTTTTGGGAACGCTATTGTGCGCCCGTGCCCCGAGCCGCGTCTGGGGAGGTACACCCATGTTGCGGCGCAGCAACTTGCCCTTGGCAATCGGGCGCGGGCATGGCAAGCCGGCACCAGGGTAGCCTCCGCCCTGGGCGCGTTCGCGGCCCGCCGCCGCCGCGCAAGGGCCGCCCCGCCGCAGGCGGCTCAGTGGGACTCAGTCATACACCTCGGCGTCGGGGTTGGTGGCCTCCAGCTCGTAGCTGGCCGCCAGCATGGCCAGCCGCGCCACCACGCCGTACATGTAAAAGCGGTTGGGTGCGCTGACGCCGGGGCGCACGCCGGGCTGGGGCATGTGCGTGCTGTGCTCGAAGGCCAGCGGCACAAAGCTGGCGCCGGGCGCGTTCAGGTTCTCGTCCACGCCGCGCTCGGCATGCATGCGGTAGAAGCCGCCCACCACATAGCGGTCCATCATGTAGACGACGGGCTCGGCCACGGCCTCGTGCACACGCTCCTGGGTGAGCACGCCTTCCTGGATCAGCACATCGTTCACTGGCTGGCCGTCCTTGATGACGGCCATCTTGTTCTTGGTCTTGCGGTTGACGGTGTCCAGCTCCTTCGCGTCGCGCACGGTCATGATGCCCATGCCATAGGTGCCGTTGTTGGCCTTGACGATGACGAAGGGCTTCTCGTTGATGCCGTATTCCTTGTACTTGCGGCGCACCTTGGTCAGCAGCGCATCGACCGAGCCCTGCAGCTGGTCCATCCCCTTGTCTTCGGCAAAGTCCACGCCGTCCACCTGGCTGAACATGGGGTTGATGAGCCAGGGGTCGATGCCCAGCATCTTGCCGAAGCGCTTGGCCACCTCTTCGTAGTTCTTGAAGTGCGTGCTCTTGCGGCGCACGCTCCAGCCCGCGTGCAGCGGGGGCAGCAGGTATTGCTCGTGAATGTCTTCGAGGATGCCCGGTGCGCCCGCCGACAGATCGTTGTTGAGCAGGATGGTGCAGGGGTCGAAGTCCTTGAGGCCCAGGCGGCGCTTGGTGCGCACCACGGGCTCCAGCGTCACCGTGTCGCCGCCCGGCAGCTCGATCGGGGTGGGCTTCTTGATCTCGGGGCTGATGGAGCCCACGCGCACGTTCAGGCCGGCCATGTTGAAAATGCGCTGCAGCTGCACCACGTTGGCCAGGTAGAAGGTGTTGCGCGTGTGGTTCTCCGGGATGATGAGCAGGTTGCGCGCCTCGGGGCAGATCTTCTCGATGGCCGCCATGGCCGCCTGCACGGCCAGGGGCAGCATCTCCTTGGTCAGGTTGTTCCAGCCGCCCGGGAACAGGTTGGTGTCCACCGGGGCCAGCTTGAAGCCCGCGTTGCGGATGTCCACCGAGGTGTAGAACGGCGGCGTGTGCTCCATCCACTCCAGCCGGAACCAGCGTTCGATGGCGGGCATCGAGTCGAGAATGCGCTGTTCGAGTTCGTTGATCGGCCCGGTGAGGGCCGTGATGAGATGCGGAACCATAGATGCCCTCGGGAAGCCAATTGCGGACGGATTGTAGGGATATGGAGCCACCCGGCCTTTTCGCAAGGCAGGCCGGGCAGGGCTTGCATCAATGCAGGATCAACGCCGCATCAACGCCGCCAGAACGCGGGCGTGAGCAAGGCCATGAAGCTCAGGATTTCGAGCCGCCCCAGCAGCATGGCCAAGGTGCACACCCATACCTGGAAGTCGGTCAGCACCGCATAGTTGGACGCGGGCCCCACGCTGCCCAGGCCTGGCCCCATGCAGTTCACGCTGGCCAGCACGGCAGAGAACGCGGTCACCGGGTCCAGGTCGGTCACCAGCAGCACCATGCTCAGGCCGATGATGGTGGCGCCGTACACCAGCATGAAGGCCAGCACCGAAAAGATCACGCGGTTGTCCACCACCGCGTCGCCCAGCCGCACGGGCTGCACGGCGCGTGGGTGCACCAGGCGGTTCATCTCGCGCCGCGCCTGCTTGAGCAGGATCAGCATGCGCACCATCTTGATGCCGCAGCCGGTGGACCCGGCGCTGGTGGCAACACCGGACAGCAGCAGCATGAACACCGGCGCAAACACCGGCCAGCCCAGGTAGTCCACCGTGGCATAGCCCGTGGTGGTGGCGATCGACACCACATTGAACATGCCGTAGCGCAGCGCATCCAGCGGCGTATACACCCCCTTGGCCCACAGCAGGGCTGCCACCAGCAGGCCGCCGCCGATCAGCGTGGCCAGCGTGGCGCGCAGCTCCGGGTCGCGCCAGAAGCCCTGCCAGTGCCCCTTGCGGATGGCCACGAAATACAGCGCAAAGTTGCAGCTGGCCACCAGCATGAAGCCCACCGAGATCGCCTCCAGCAGCGGCGAGTGGTAATAGCCAAAGCTCGTGTCGTGCGGCGACATGCCGCCCAGGCTCACCGTGCTGAACATGTACATGACGGCATTGATGGGATCCATGCCGCCCAGCCAGTACGCCAGTGCGCACGACACCGAGAACACCGCATACACCCCCCACAGCCCCTTGGCCGTCTCGGTCATGCGCGGGGTCAGCTTGGCGTCCTTCACGGGGCCCGCGGCCTCGGCGCGGAACAGCTGGCTGCCGCCCACGCCCAGCAGCGGCAGCACGGCCACCGCCAGGATGAGGATGCCCATGCCGCCCACCCACTGTAAGAACGTGCGCCATACGTTCACCGACACGGGCAGGCTGTCGAGCCCGGCCAGCACGGTGGCGCCGGTGGTGGTGAGCCCCGACACCGCTTCGAAGTATGCGTGGGTGAAGGACATGGGCCGACCGATGGCGTGCCCTGCCAGCATCAGCGGCAGTGCGGCAAACAGCGGCAGCAGCACCCACACCAGCGTCACCAGCATCACGCCGTGGCGCGCCTGCAGCTCGCGCCGGAACAGGCGCAGCTTCCACCACAGCCCGCCGCCCACGGCGAACGTGGCCCCCATGGCCATGGGGTACACGTGCCACACGCCATCCTTCCAGAACCACGACACCGCCAGCGGCAGGCCCATGGCCAGCGCGAAGATCATGATCAGGATGCCCAGCACCCGCAGAACCGGAAACATGTCTGTCATGGTGAATGCCTGGGCTCCAGCCGTCGGCGCAGGCCTGAACGACCCGGGAGCGATGGTGCGTGTGGCAACCGCGCGGCGGCGCGAAGTGACTCGGCGTGGCGCATCAGAAGAACGTGGCGCTGACGCGGAACAGCTTTTCGACCTCGCGCACGAGGCGCTTGTGCGGCAGGAAGAACACCACGTGGTCGTTGGTCTGGATGACGGTGGAGCTGCGCGGGATGATCACCTCGGGCTCGCGCAGCTCGTCGGGCGACACATCGGGCGATTCGGGCAGGCCGCGCACGATGAGCCCCATGTGCACCTCGTGCGGCAGCTGCAGCTCACTGACCCTGCGGCCTACCACGCGCGAGCTCTTGCGGTCGCCGCGCGCCACGATCTCCAGCGCCTCGGCCACGCCCCGGCGCAGGCTGTGCACGGCCTGCACATCACCCTGGCGCACATAGGCCAGCAGCTCGCCCAGCATGGCCTGCGCGGGCGACAGCGCGATGTCGATCTGCGTGCCGTGCATCAGGTCGGCATAGCTGCGGCGATTGATGAGCGCCAGCACCCGGCTCGCGCCCATGCGCTTGGCCAGGAGGCAGGACATGATGTTGTCCTCGTCATCGTCGGTCAGCGCCAGAAAGAGGTCGATCTCCTCGACGCTCTCGCCGCTGAGCAGGTCCTCGTCGGTGGTGTCGCCCTGCAGCACCAGCACCTCCGAGGGCAGCGTGGACGCCAGCTCGATGCAGCGGTCGGGGTCGGCCTCGATGACCTTGATGTGAAAGCGGCCCGCTTCCTTGCTGAGCTGGCGCGCCAGCCGCAGCCCCACGCGGCCGCCCCCCGCGATCATGATGCGCCGCACCGGCTGCACCGGGCGGCTGCCGCGCCGGTGCAGGGCTGAAAGCACGTCGGCGATGTGGCCTGCGGCGGCCAGCACGAACACCTCGTCGCCGGGCTCCACGCGGGTCTTGCCATCGCAGGCGACGAAGCGGTCGGGCTCGTCGGAAAAGCGGCGGTAGATGGCCACCAGCCGCATGGCCACGTCGGGGGTGCTCTCGCGCAGCTCGCTGATGGTGTGGCTGACCATGGGGGCGCCGGCGCGTGCACGCACCGACACCAGGCAGGCTCGCCCGCCCGCGAACTCGCGCACCTGCATGGCTTCGGGGTAGTCGATGAGCTTGCCGATGTAGCGGGTCAGCGACTCTTCGGGGCAGATGATGCGGTCCACGCCAAAGCCCTCGGGCCCGGCCAGGCGCTCGTCCAGCTGAAAGCCGGTGGAGCGCACCCGCGCAATGCGCGTGGGAACGTTGAACAACAGCTGCGCCAGCTTGCAGCACACCAGGTTGGTCTCGTCCTGCGCGGCGCAGGCGATGAGCAGGTCGGTGTCCTGCGCGCCCGCCTCGGCCAGCACCGCGGGCTCGATGCCATTGCCCACCACGCCCCGCAGGTCAAAGCGCGACTCCAGATCGCGCAGGCGCGCGGCATCGGAGTCGATGACGGTGATGTCGTTGCGTTCGGACACCAGGCTGTCCGCCACGCTCTGGCCCACACGGCCCGCACCGAGGATGATGATTTTCATTGAAATATGCCCTCAGCGCTTTACCATCAAGCGCTAGCAGCTACCAAATAGATAGCAAATCAAGCCCGCACCTCGCCCTCGCCCAGCACCACGTACTTGAGCGAGGTCAGCCCCTCGATGCCCACGGGTCCGCGCGCGTGGAACTTGTCGGTGCTGATGCCGATTTCGGCGCCCAGGCCGTACTCGAAGCCGTCGGCAAAGCGCGTGCTCGCGTTCACCATCACGCTGGCCGAATCCACCTCGCGCAAGAAGCGCTGGGCATGAACATGGTTCGTCGTCAGGATGGCGTCGGTGTGGTGGCTGCCATAGCGGTTGATGTGGGCAATGGCTTCATCCACCCCGTCCACGATCTTCACGCTGATGATGGGCGCGAGGTATTCCTCGCTCCAGTCCTGCTCGGTGGCGGGCACCAGCAGCGCACCGGGCACGTCGGCCAGCAGCGCCAGCGACTCGGGGCAGCCGCGCATCTCCACGCCCTTGGCGGCATACACCACGCCGATCTGCGGCAGAAATTCGGCGGCCACGCCGCGCGCCACCAGGAGGCCCTCGCTCGCGTTGCAGGGGCTGTACTTGTTCGTCTTGGCGTTGTCGGCCACCTTCACCGCCATGGCGACGTCGCAGGGGTCGTCCACATAGGTGTGGCAGTTGCCGTCCAGGTGCTTGATGACGGGCACCTTGGCGTCGCGGCTGATGCGCTCGATCAGACCCTTGCCGCCGCGCGGGATGATCACGTCCACAAACTGCGGCATGGCGATCAGTTGGCCCACGGCCTCGCGGTCGGTGGTCTGCACCAGTTGCACCGCGTCCTGCGGCAAGCCCGCTTCGGCCAGCGCCTGCTGCACCAGCCTGGCCAATGCCTTATTGGAGTCAATGGCCTCGGAGCCGCCGCGCAGGATGCAGGCGTTGCCGCTCTTGATGGACAGGGACGCAGCCTCGATGGTCACGTTGGGGCGGCTCTCGTAGATCATGCCGAACACGCCGATCGGCACGCGCATCTGCCCCACGCGGATGCCGCTCGCCTGCTGCTTCATGCCGATGATTTCGCCAATGATGTCGGGCATGGCCGCCAGCTGCTCGCAGCCCTGGGCGCAGGTTTCCAGCACCTTGGGGCTGAGCTTCAAGCGGTCCACCATCGGCTCGGCCAGCCCGGCGGCGCGGGCGCGATCAAGGTCGCGGGCGTTGTCAACTTGCAGCGCTTCGACGTTCTCGCGCAGCAGCCGCGCCAGCGCCTTGAGCGCTTTGATTTTGATAGCTGCTGGCGCTTTGGCCATCAGCACAGAGGCCGCTTTGGCCTGCAGACCCAGGGTTTGCGTGTATTCGGCGACGTTCAGGGCGTTCATCCGGCGATTTTGCCGCAGATGGCTTTACCCTTGCGGTTTTGCATCCCGCCGCCCCCTGCCATGACCGACACCGCCCACCACCAACTTGCCACCCTGAGCCAGGCTTTGCAGGCTTTCGAGCGCGGCGAACATACCGCTGCAACGCTAAGCACCCTGGCCCGCCAACAAACAACGCTGCTGACCGACCTGCCCCCGCGCTACGGCGAGGTGCTGCTGAACCTGCTGGACCGGCTGGAATCGGGCGCGTTGTTTTCGGAAGAGAGCTGCTCGTTCAGTCAGAAGGACCTGGTGGCAAATTTGCAAATGTGGTTAGACAAAGCGCGGGGAGTGGTGCCCGGCCCAAACTAAGCCGAACTGAATCTCTCACTTCCAAAAAGAGCTATCTCGCGAGATCGCAGCCAGGAGCCACGGCGTCCCACCAACATCCAGCGCCAAAACCAGCAAGCCTCCGGCCGCAAAGTACCAATCACCGAAAGCCATCATGATCGCGGCCACTACAAGTGCAGTCCCTACCAGCGGCACGCCAGACGCGCGTCTGTATCCCTCCATGCTGCCGCGTGTCCTTAGCGAATAGAACCATGGGCGAGTGAAAGCCAAGTAAAGGTTCAATGCAGCTATCGCTCCAGCCAGCCCCAGCACCGTGTATGACCACGTACCGCCTTTGTCGAATCCAGACGACGTCAGACCGCTAAGTAAAGAACCGATAGCCAGAGCGACGGGCAAAAGAAGTAATGCAACAAGCGACGCGTTTCGGACTAGCAATCGAAAGCGCATGGCATTGCTTTTGAAGTTATGGGGGACGAGAGATCAACGCGTCACCGCGCCGCCTGCGTCAAACGGCACACCTGCAGCGCCAGCCTTTGCAGTGCCTGCCAGCCGTCCTGCGGCCAATCGGGCTGCTTGAGCCCCTTGACGATGCCGTCCACGATGTGGGCCGACTGCAGCAGCCGCGCCAGGGCAGCGTCGCTGGCCTTGGGCAGGATGCGTTCGTAGAGCTTTTCCTTGGCACCCCAGATGCGGTTTTCGCGCAGGGCCATGGGCAGGGGGCGGCCGGCGTTCATCGCGTCCTTCACGCGCTTCAGGGCGCGGATGTCTTCGGCCAGGGCCCAGTGCACCAGCACCTCGGCCTCGCCTTCGGCCTGCAGGCCGTCCAGCATGCGCTGCACGCGGGCGGTGTGGCCGGCCAGCACGGATTCGGACAGCTTGAACACGTCATAGCGCGCCACGTTGAGCACCGCCGACTCGACCTGGGCCCAGGTCAGCTCACCGGCCGGGTGCAGCAGCGCGAGCTTGCTGATCTCCTGGTGCGCGGCCAGCAGGTTGCCCTCCACGCGGTCGGCAAAAAACTGCAGCGTGCGCTGGCCTTCCTCACCCGCCACCACGCGCTGCCCCTGCGCGGCCAGGCGCTGGGCGATCCACTGGGGCAGCTGCGCACGTTCGATGGGGTCAATCTGGAGGGACACGCCACTGCCCTCCAGTGCGGCAAACCAGGCGCCGGTTTTGGTCGCCTTGTCCAGGCGGGGCAGCATCACCAGCGTGAGCGTGCTGTCGTTGCCACGGGCGGATTCGGCCACCTGCTGCAGGGCCACGCTGCCGTCCTTGCCGGGCTTGCCCGAGGGGATGCGGATCTCAACGATCTGCTTGTCGGCAAACAGGCTCAGGCTGCCGCCGGCCGCCAGCACGGCGCTCCAGTCGAAGTGGGCACCGGCCACGGTGTAGCTGCTGCGCTCGGTGTAGCCCTGGGCACGGGCTGCGGAGCGGATCGCGTCGGCCGCCTCCTGCTGCAGCAGCGGTTCGTCGCCATGCAGCACATAAAGCGGCGCAAGGCCCCGTTGGAGATGCTGGGAGAGTTGGGCCAGGGCGACTTGCATGGGGGCAAAGTTTATCGCCGGGGGGATGCGGCCCAGAGTCGACCCGGCACATCGCCATTTTTCTCTGACGTTGTGTTCAAAACATGAGTGTCATTGCACAGTTTTTTGGCTTTTCTTTGGCTGTGCCTGTGCGCAGAATCGATGGATCGCAGCGCGCAGGCTGGCCCGCGCACTGCCCCATACAACCGTTTGATGGAGACCAACACCATGGTGAACTACCTCGGCGTGAACAGCGTGCGCCAGCTGGTGCAGGCGGTGGGCCTGGCCCCGCTGCTGCGGCAACTGGTGGCGGCGCTGGAGCAGGACTACCGCCGCTGGGCCGATTTCGACAAGTCGGCGCGGCACGCCATCCATTCGCCGGGCGGGGTGATTGAACTCATGCCCACCAGCGATGGCACGCTGTATTGCTTCAAGTATGTGAACGGCCACCCCAAGAACACGGCCCAGGGGCTGCTGACGGTGACGGCCTTTGGCGTGCTGGCCGATGTGGGCACGGGCTACCCCTTGCTGGTGTCCGAGCTGACGCTGACCACCGCCTTGCGCACGGCCGCCATGTCGGTGCTGGCGGCCCGGCACCTGGCGCGCACCGAGGGGCCGGGCGCCACGAGCATGGCGCTGATCGGCAACGGCGCGCAGGCGGAGTTCCAGGCCCTGGCCTTCTACCACCTGCTGGGCGTGCGCACACTGCGCCTGTTCGACACCGACCCCGCCGCCACCGCCAAGCTGCAGCAGAACCTGGCCCGCCTGGCCCTGCCCGGGCTGAGCGTGCAGGCCTGCGCCAGCACCGCCGAGGCGGTGCAAGGCTGCGGCATCGTGACCACCGTGACGGCCGACAAGCGCAATGCCACCATCCTCACGCCCGACATGGTGACGCCCGGCATGCACCTGAACGCAGTGGGCGGCGACTGCCCGGGCAAGACCGAGTTGCACCCGGACATCCTGCGCCGCCCGGATGCGCGCGTGGTGGTGGAGTTCACGCCCCAGTCGCGCATCGAAGGCGAGATCCAGCAGCTGCCCGCCGACTTTCCGGTGGCCGAGTTTGCCGACGTGCTGGCCGGGCACGCCCCGGGCCGCACCGCGCCGGGCGATGTCACCGTGTTTGACTCGGTGGGCTTTGCGCTGGAAGATTTCTCGGCCCTGCGCACCCTGCACGCGCTGCTGCAACACCACCCGCACCTGGCCACACCCATCGACCTGATTCCGCAGATGGACGACCCCAAGGACCTGTTCGGGCTGCTGCAACAAGCGCCTGCCCTTACACCTTCATCCACCCGGCCTGCCTCGGCGCAACCGGGCCCTGTTGCCTGCACCCATGAACTCTGACCACGCCAGCCCCCAGCCCCCTGCCCGCACCGCCAGCCTGATCGGCGCGCCCACCGACATCGGCGCGGGGGCGCGCGGCGCCTCCATGGGGCCCGAGGCCCTGCGTGTGGCCGGCCTGCATGCGGCGTTGGCCAGCCACGGCCTGCAGGTGCGCGACTGCGGCAACCTGAACGGCCCCACCAACCCCTGGCAGCCGCCCACCGAGGGCTACCGCCACCTGGCCGAGGTGGTGCAGTGGAACCAGCTGGTGTTCGACGCCGTGCTGGCCGAGCTGCGCGCGGGCCACCTGCCCATCCTGCTGGGCGGCGACCACAGCCTGGGCCTGGGCAGCATCAGCGCCGTAGCCCGCCACTGCGCCGAAGCGGGCAAGACACTGCGCGTGCTCTGGCTGGATGCCCATGCCGACTTCAACACCAGCGCACTCACCCCCAGCGGCAATGTGCACGGCATGCCCGTGGCCTGCCTGTGCGGCTTTGGCCCGCGCGAGTTGACGCAGCTGGCCGGCATGCCCGGCGGCGGCCCGGCGCTGCACCCGTCGCAGATCCGGCAGATCGGCATCCGCAGCGTGGACCCGGGCGAAAAGCGCTTTGTGCACGAACAGGGCCTGGAGGTGTTCGACATGCGCGCCATCGACGAGGTGGGCATGCGCGCGGTGATGGAGCGCGCGCTGAGCGGCCTTAACGCCGACACCCACCTGCACGTGAGCTTTGATGTGGACTTTCTGGACGCCGACATCGCCCCCGGCGTGGGCACCACCGTGCCCGGCGGCCCCACCTACCGCGAGGCGCAGCTGTGCATGGAGATGATTGCCGACAGCGGGCGCCTCGCGTCGCTCGACATCATGGAGCTGAACCCCGCCCTGGACGTGCGCAACAAGACCGCCGTGCTGGCGGTGGACCTGGTGGAGTCGCTGTTCGGCAAGAGCACGCTGATGCGCACCCGGCCGGTGTGACAACGCGGGGCGCGTCAGCGCGTACCGGGCACGAAAAGCTATTAATTTGATAGCTATAACCGCTTATACAGTAAGCGGTGAAGCCGAATTTCAATCAAACTTTTTTTGCAGAACAGGCCTCCCCGCGCGGCTTGTAGGCCGTCACGTCGATCTCGACCTTGGCGTCGATCATCAGGCGCGACTCCACCGTGGAGCGCGCGGGGCGGTGGTCGCCAAAACACTCCATGTACACGCGGTTGAAGCTGCCGAAGTCGCGCGCGTCGGCCAGCCAGACGCTGACCTTGGCCACGTCGTCCAGCGTGCAGTCGGCCAGGGCCAGGGCGTCCTTGACGCGCTGGAACACCTGGCGCGTCTGCGCCTCGATGCCGCCGACGATGACCTGACCCTGGTCGTCGGTGGGCACCTGGCCCGAGACAAAAACAAAGTCGCCCGCACGGGTGGCGGGCGAGAGCGGACGGGCCAGCCGGTCGGACGCGACGGGAGACTGGCCCAGGGTTTCTACTGGCATGGGAAACACTCCTTTTAGTAAAAATATTACACGCTTCATTGCGGAAACGCTAAAACACTGTGCGATTCTGGCATCGAACGTGCTTATTCGTGTAATCCTATTACTTCGAGGTGTGCAATGCAAACGTCTGGAACCAACCTGGTGCAGCAGCCGCTGCCAATGCCTGAACTGCGGGGCCGCCGCACGCTGCTGGGCGCCGCGGCGCTGACCGCCGCCTTCACCCTGGCCTGCAGCACCGGCTGGGCCCAAACGGCCGCAATGGCGCCCGCCAAGGGCGGCGCTGCCAACCTCGCCATGGTCGGCGAGCCCCAAGGGCTGGACCCCATGGTGAGCACCGCCGACCTGGTGGGCACCATCATGCAGCACGTGTACGAGCCGCTGTACACCTTCGACGGCAACTGGGCCATCGCCCCCATGCTGGCCGAGGGCCTGCCCAGCGTGTCCAAGGACGGGCTGACCTACACCATCGCCCTGCGCAAGGGCGTGAAGCTCCACAACGGCCGCGAGATGACAGCCGACGATGTGGTGGCTTCGCTGCAGCGCTGGATGGAGCTGAACCCCCGTGGCAAGGCCGTGGGCAAGGAAGTGGCCTCGCTCACCGCCAAGGGCCCGCTGGCGGTGGAGCTGAAGCTGAAAAATCCCTACGCGCCGCTGCTGGCCCAGCTGGCCCTGCCCAGCGGCATGGCCGCCATCATGGCCAAGGAGAGCATTGCGCCCCAGCTCAAGGACTTCATCGGCACCGGCCCCTACCAGTTCAAGGAACGCCGCCCCGACCAGTTCACCGTGCTGGTGCGTTTTGACGGCTACGCCAGCCGCAAGGAAGCCGCCAGCGGCTACGCCGGCAAGCGCGAGGCGCTGCTCGACGAACTGCGCTTCGTGCCCGTGCCCAGCGCCAACACGCGCGTCGAGGGCGCACTCTCGGGCCAGTTCCAGTACGCCGACCTGCTGCCGGTGGAAGCCATTGGCCGCATCGAAAAAGGCGCCCCGGCCGTGGTGCCCATCGTGACCAAGAACTTCGGCTTCCCGTACATCGTGTTCAACACCAAGGAAGGCGTGCTGGCCTCGCAGCCGCTGCGCCGCGCGGTGCAGACCGCCGTGGGCTCTGGCGAGTTGCTGGCCGCCGGCTTTGGCGACAACCGCTTCTTTGTGGTGGAGCCCAACTTCTTCCCCAAGGGGACGCCGTATTACTCTGACGCGGGCAGCAAGCTCTACAACGAGCGCAACCCGCAGGCCGCCAAGGACCAGGCGACCAAGGCCGGCTACAACGGCCAGCCCGTGCGCATCATGGCCAGCCGCCAGTACGAGTTTCACTACAACATGGCGCTGGTGATGTCCGAGCAGCTCAAAAAGGCGGGCTTCAAGACCGAGCTGCAGGTGGTGGACTGGGCCACGCTGGTGCAGCGCCGCAACGACCCCAAGCTGTGGGACGTGTATTTCACGCACTCGGGCCTGTTCCCCGAGCCCATGCTCTCGCCCCCACAGCTGGGTGACGGTGCGCCGGGCTGGTGGGATTCGGCCGACAAGAAGGCTGCGCTTGCGGCCTTCAACCAGGAGACCAACCCCGCCAAGCGCGGCCCGCTGTGGGGCAAGGTGCAGCAGGTGGTGTACGACGAAGTGCCCTTCATCGAGGTGGGCAAGTTCAACGGCCTGTCGGCCCGCTCGGCCAAGCTCTCGGGCTACACACCGGCCATCTGGCCGTTCTTCTGGAACACCGGCTTGAAGAACTGAAAAACTGACTCCCCTCCGATGCGCCTGCGGCGCTTCCCCCTCAAGGGGGCGCCACCCGTGGCCCGGCAAAGCCGGTTCCACGGTGGCACTGGTCTGGGGCCGGGGTCGCGTGTGGTTTGGGGTGTCTCCTGATGCGCCAACCCACCGTTCGGGCTGAGCTTGTCGAAGCCTTGCGCAGCGCTTCGACGAGCTCAGCGTGAACGGTTTAAGGGGGTGGATGCCGAATCAATAGGCCCATGGGACTTTTCAAAGAGACAAACATGCGATTTCTGTTGAAGCGCCTGGGCGGCGCCGTGGTGGTGCTGGCCCTGGTGGCGGTGCTGGTGTTCTGCCTCACGCGGCTGGCCTCGGGCGACCCGGTGGCGCTGCTGCTGGGCGACCAGGCCACCGCCGCCGACATTGCCCAGGCCCGTGCGCAGTACGGGCTGGACAAGCCCCTGCCCGTGCAGTTCGGGCTGTGGGTGGGCGAGCTGCTGCAGGGCAACCTGGGGCAATCGCTGTTTCTGCAGCGCCCCGTGGCCCAGGCGCTGCTGGAGCGGGCCGAGCCCACGCTGTTTTTGGCGCTGTTTGCCGTGGGCATCGCCGCGCTGGTGGGCGTGCCCTGTGGCATGGCCGCCGCCGTCTGGCGCGGCAGCGCCACCGACCAGGCCGTGAGCGGCGTGGCCATGCTGGGCGCCAGCGTGCCCAGCTTCTGGCTGGGGCTGATCCTGATCCAGCTGTTTGCGGTCAAGCTCGGGTGGTTCCCCGCCTCGGGCTATGGCGACCCGAGCGCCACACTGGGCGAGCGATTGCAGCACCTGATGCTGCCCGCGCTGGTGCTGGGCTTGCTCAACTCGGCGCTCATCATTCGCTTCACGCGCGCCTCCATGCTCGACATCCTGGGCGAAGACTACGTGCGCACCGCGCGCGCCAAGGGCCTGCCCGAGGGCACCATCATGGTCAAGCATGTGCTGCGCAATGCGCTGGTGCCCATCGTCACCGTGCTGGGGCTGACCATGGCGCTGATGATCGGCGGCACCGTGGTGACCGAGACCGTCTTCAACCTGCCCGGTGTGGGCAACCTGGTGGTGCGGGCCGTGCTGCGGCGCGACTACCCCGTGATTCAGGGCACGCTCTTGGTGATTGCCGCCATCTACGTCTTCATCAACCTGGCCATCGACTTTCTGTACACGCTGGTGGACCCCCGCATCCGTCTGGAAGCCCCATGAACCCGAGCCCCACTCTTTGGCACCGCCTGCGGGCCGTGCTGCGCCGACTGTTCGCCCGCAAGGTGGTGCTGGCCGCCGCCATCGTGATAACCCTGGTGGCCAGCATCGCCGTCGTCTTCCCCTGGGTGTCCGACGCCGACCCCAATGCCCTGTCGATCAGCGAGCGCCTGCGCGCGCCCTCGGGCACGCACTGGGCGGGCACCGACGAGCTGGGCCGCGACGTGCTGCTGCGCATCGTGCACGGCGCGCGCTATTCGCTGCTGATTGGCCTCGTCACGGCCGCTGGCGCCGTGCTGCTGGGCACGCTGCTGGGCATGCTGGCGGGGTTCTTTCGCAGGCTCGATGCGCCGCTGATGCGCCTGGTGGACGCGATGATGTCCTTCCCCGACATCCTGCTGGGCATTGCGCTGGTATCCATCCTGGGCGTGTCGCTGTGGAACGTGATGCTGGCGCTGGTCATCGTCTACACCCCGCGCGTGGCCCGCGTGGTGCGCGCCACCACGCTGGTGCTGCGCGAGCTGCTGTTTGTGGACGCCGCACGCGCCCTGGGTGTGCGCACGCACCTCATCCTGTGGCGCCACATCCTGCCCAACCTGATGTCGCCCATCCTGGTGCAGGTGACGTTCATCTTTGCCTATGCCATCCTGGCCGAGGCGGGCCTGTCCTTTCTGGGTGTGGGCGTGCCGCCGGACATCCCCACCTGGGGCACCATGATCGCGGGCAGCCTGGACTATGCCGACAAGGCGTTCTGGACCATTTTTGCCCCCGGCGTGGCCATCGTGCTCACGGCCCTGTCGCTGCAGATGCTGGGCGACGGCGTGCGCGACCTGCTCGACCCCAAACTGAAGAAAGCCGTATGACCACCCCCACGATGAGCGCCGCGCCCCGGCTCGAAGTCAGCGGCCTGTCCACCTCGTTCGCCACCGATGCCGGCCGCATCCAGAGCGTGGCCGATGTGTCCTTTGCCATCCACCCCGGCGAGACGCTGGCGCTGGTGGGCGAATCGGGCTCGGGCAAGTCCGTCACCAGCCTCACCCTCATGGGCCTGCACGCCCGCACCTCGCAGGCGCAGGTCACGGGCGAGGCCTGGTTTGTGCAGCGCGACGGCCGCAGGGTCGACCTGCTGACACTGCCCGAGGCCGACAAGCGCCGCCTGCGCGGCAACGAGGTGGCCATGATCTTCCAGGAGCCCATGACCAGCCTGAACCCGGTGCTGACGGTGGGCGAGCAGATTGCCGAGTCGGCCCGCCTGCACCTGAAGATGGACCGCAGCGCCGCGCTGGCCCATGCCCGCCGCATGCTGGAGCTGGTCGAGATCCCCGCCGCCGCGCAGCGTGTGCACGAATACCCGCACCAGCTCTCGGGCGGCATGCGCCAGCGCGTGATGATTGCGCTGGCCATGGCCTGCAACCCCACGCTGCTGATTGCCGACGAGCCCACCACGGCGCTGGATGTGACCATCCAGGCGCAGATATTGGCGCTGATGGGGCGGCTGCAGAAAGAGACCGGCATGAGCCTGCTGTTCATCACGCACAACCTGGGCGTGGTGGCGCAGTACGCCGACGCCGTGGCCGTGATGTACGCCGGGCGCATCGTCGAATCGGCCCGCGTGCACGACCTGTTTGCGCGCCCCGAGCACCCCTACACGCGCGGCCTGCTGGCCTGCCTGCCCGGCGTGGCCCGGCGGCAGGCGCTGGCTGCGGGCAACACCTCCGGCCCGGGGCGGCGCCAGCTGGTGGCGATTCCGGGCCAGGTGTCGAGCCCCCTCGCACCCCCGCCGGGCTGTGCGTTTGCACCGCGCTGCGCACGCCGGCAGGCCGACTGCGAACGCGCCATGCCCGCGCTGGAAGCCGCGGGCCCGCGCCGCATGGTGCGCTGCCTGCACCGTGAGGTGCATGCCGAACCCGCCGAAACTGCCGAGGTCAGCGCATGAACGCCGTCCTGAACCCGCCCCACACCATGGCCCCCACTGACACCGCCTCGCCGCTTTTGGAAATTGCCCACCTGCGCAAGCACTTTGGCAGCGGTCCGCACCCCGTGCGCGCCGTGGACGACGTGAGCTTCACCATCCGCCGGGGCGAAACGCTCGGCCTGGTGGGCGAATCGGGATCGGGCAAAAGCACCATCGGCCGCCTGCTCACGCGCCTGGTGGACCCGACCAGCGGCGAAATGCGCTACCACGGCGGCGCTGCGCCGCACGACCTGGCCCAGCTCTCGCAGTCGCAGTACCGGCCGCTGCGCTCGCAGATCCAGATCATCTTTCAAGACCCGTACGCCAGCCTGAACCCGCGCATGCGCATCCGCGACGTGCTGGCCGAGGCGCTGGATACGCACGGCCTGGCCCGGGGCGCCGCGCGCCTGCCGCGCATCCATCAGCTGCTGGAACAGGTAGGCCTCAGGCCCGAGCACGCCGAGCGCTTTCCGCACGAGTTCTCGGGCGGGCAGCGCCAGCGCATCGGCATTGCGCGCGCGCTGGCGGTGGAGCCCCAGTTCATCGTGGCCGACGAGCCGCTGTCGGCGCTCGATGTGTCCATCCAGGCGCAGGTGGTGAACCTGCTGGGCGAGCTCAAAGAGCAGCTGGGCCTCACGCTATTGTTCATCTCGCACGACCTCGATGTGGTGGAATACCTGTGCGACCGCGTGGTGGTGCTGTACCTGGGCCGGGTGATGGAGATTGCGCCGACCGAAGCGCTGTACGCCCAGCCCCAGAACCCCTACACCCAGGCACTGCTGGCCGCAGCGCCCATCCCCGACCCGGCCCAGCGCCGCAGCATTGCGCTGCTGCAGGGCGACCTGCCGAGCCCTGCCCACCCGCCCTCGGGCTGCGTGTTCCGCACCCGTTGCCCCCAGGCCGAGGCGCGCTGCGCCAGCGCCGACATGCAGCTGCGCGAAGTGGCCCCCGGCCATCTGCACGCCTGCTGGAAAACCGTTCCGTTGTCCCATGCCAATCCATCAACCTGATCGCCCTGAGCCTGTCGAAGGGCATTCATCCATGGAGTCGGCATCCATCTGCCCCGAGCCGTTCACGCTGAGCCTGTCGAAGCGCCGCGCAAGGCTTCGACAGGGTCCGCCCGAACGGTCTTTTCTGCGCTGACGGGCGCAGCCCCAACGAACCTTTTGCGCCATACCATGACCAACGAAATTCTTCTTGACCACCGCTGCAAGAGCTACCCCCTGCACGCCGCGCCCTGCCGCCCTGCCGACCTGGGCCAGCGCGGCTGGAACGTGCTGGCGGGCGACCTGCCCCTGCCGCTGGCCGTCATCCGCGAAAGCGCCCTGGCCCACAACCTGACCTGGATGCAGGCCTATGCCGAGCGCAAGGGCGTGGACCTGGCGCCACACGGCAAGACCACCATGTCGCCCGAGCTGTTTGCACAGCAGCTGCAGGCCGGTGCCTGGGGCCTGACCTTTGCCACCGTCTACCAGCTCAGCGTGGGCGTGGAGGCCGGTGCGCGCCGCGCCATCATCGCCAACCAGGTGCTCTGCGATGCCGACCTGGACGGCTTGCACATGCTGCTGCAGCGCCACGCCGACCTGCGTGTGTGGTTCCTCATCGACAGCCTGGCGCAGCTGCGCTGCATCGAAGACTGGGCACAGCGGCGCGGCCACACCGCGCGCGGTGAACGGCGCCTGGACACCCTGCTGGAGATGGGCGTGCCCGGCCAGCGCACCGGCTGCCGCACGCTGGAAGAAGCCCTGGCCCTGGCCCACGCCATGGCGCAGTCGCCCGCCGTGCAGCTGGGCGGCGTGGAATGCTACGAAGGCGGCGTGGCCCGCTGCGACAGCGAGCACGACGCGCGCGAAGTCACGGCCCTGGTGCGCCGCGTGACCGAGGTGGCCCGCGCCTGCGACGCCGAGGGCCGGTTTGCAGCCCCCGAGATCCTGCTCACCGCGGGCGGCTCCGCCGTGTTCGACCTGGTCATCCCGCTGCTGCGCACACAGGGGCTGTCCAAACCCGTGCGCGGCGTGCTGCGATCGGGCTGCTACATCACGCACGACCATGGCAACTACCAGCGCTTCCTGAAGCACGTGGAGCAGCGCGAGGGGCTGGATGCCTCGCTGCGCCCGGCGCTCGAAGTCTGGAGCATGGTGCAGTCCGTGCCCGAGCCGGGCCTGGCGCTGCTGACGGCGGGGCGGCGCGACCTGTCGTACGACCTGGAGATGCCCGTGCCTGTGCGCTGGACGCGCCGGGGCGAGCGCCAGGCGGCAGACGCGCCTGCGGGCTGGGCCGTGAGCGCCCTGAACGACCAGCACGCCTATCTGCGTTTTGACCCTGCGGCAGACTCGGTGCCCGCCGTGGGCGATCTCGTCGCCCTGGGCATCTCGCACCCTTGTACCACGTTTGACAAGTGGCGCTGGCTGCCTGTGGTGGACGACGCAGGCACCCTCACCCGCGCCATCAGCACCCGTTTCTGACCATGCTCAAACCCACCCCTACCAGCCTGCTGCAGCAACTGCGCGAGCGCCAGCCCGACCTGCCCGACGCCCAGCGCAGCGTGGTGCGCGTGGTGCTGGACGACCCGCGCGCCGCCGTGGTCGCCACCGTGGAGCAGCTCGCCCAGCAGGCGGGCGTTTCCATGCCCACCATCGTGCGCACCTGCCGCAGCTTTGGCCACGACTCGGTGCGCGAATTCATGGTCGCCCTGGCGCAGGACCTGGCCGTGACCGGATCGCACCTGCACCGCAGCGTGCTGGCCGACGACAGCGCGCACGACGTGGCCAGCAAGATCGTGCACGCCGCCGTCTCGTCGCTGACCGAGCTGGGCCGCAACCTCGACGCCGACGTGATCGACCGTGTGGCCGAGCGGCTGGCGCAGGCGCGGCGCATCGACTGCTATTCGGTGGGCGCCGCCTCCACCTTCATGGCCAGCGAGCTGCAAAGCCGCCTGTTCCGCCTGGGCTGCACGGCCAACGCCATTTTTGATGCGCACCAGCAACTCGTGTCGGCCAGCACGCTGGGGCCCGATGGCGTGGCCTTTGTCATCTCGCACGTGGGGCGCATGCCCTATGCGCTGGAGGCCGCGCGGTTTGCGCGCTCGCAAGGCGCCACCGTGGTGGCGCTGACCCAGCCCGGCACGCCGCTGGCCGAGGTGGCCGACCTGGTGCTAGCCGTGTCGGTGCCGCAAGACGCCGTGATGCGCGTGGGCACCGAGGCCTATCTGGCCCACCTGGTGGTGATCGAAATTTTGACCGTGCGCCTGGCGCAGAAGCTCGGCCCCGTGGCCACGCGCGGGCTGCAGCAGTTCAAGCAGCTGCTGCACAAACACGGCTTTGACAGCGCCGAGTACGTGGGCGCTGTGGATAGCCCTGCGGGCAAGGGCCACGCCGGCACCGCCGCTGAGGAATGACATGGCACCTGCAACGCTGCTGAGCAACGGCCGCATCGTGGACGGCACGCTGCGCCCCGGCTGGGTGGGCGACCTGCTGATCGAAGGCGAGCACATCACCGCCCTGGCCCCGCACGGGCAGATCGACCCCGCTGCCCTGGCCCGCGCCCGGTCCTGCGATGACTTCACCGAGGTGGACTGCACCGGCCGTGTGATCGCCCCCGGCTTCATCGACGTGCACACGCATGACGACGCCGCCGTGCTGGACGCACCTACCATGCTGCCCAAGCTCTCGCAGGGCATCACCACCGTCATCGTGGGCAACTGCGGCATTTCGCTGGCCCCCGTGGTCACCGATAGCCCGCTGGCCCCGCTCTCGCTGCTGGGGCGCCTACAGTTTCGCCACGCGAGCATGGCCGACTACGCCCGCGCCGTGGACGCCGCCCAGCCCGCAGTGAACGTGGCCGCACTGATGGGGCACACGGCCCTGCGCATGCGCCACCTGGCCGACCTGCGCCAGACCGCCACCGCCGACGAGCGTGCCGCCATGGCCGCTGACATGGAAGAAGCCATGGCGGCCGGGGCGCTGGGCCTGTCGTCGGGCATCTTCTACAGCGAGGCCTATGCGGCCGATGTCGAGGAGCTGGTGGCCGTGGCCTCTGTCGCTGCACGCCACGGCGGCGTGTACGCCACGCACATCCGCGACGAGCTGGCGGGCATATTGCCCGCGCTGCAGGAGGCCGCGCTCACCGCCCGCCAGTCGGGCCTGCCGCTGGTGATCTCGCACCACAAGTGCGCCGGGCCCGCCAACTGGGGCCGCACGCGCGAGACGCTGCCGCTGATCGACCAGCTGGCGCAGCAGCAGGAGATTGCGCTCGACGTGTACCCGTACACCGCGGGCTCCACCGTGCTGCGCGAGGACCTGGTGGACGGCATCATCGACATCCTCATCACCGGCAGCCAGCCCCACCCCGAGATGGCCGGCCGCTATCTGGCCGACATTGCGCGCGAATGGGGCGTGCCGCAGCAGGAAGCCGCCGTGCGCCTGAAGCCCGGCGGGGCCTGCTACTTCCAGATGCGCGAGGACGATGTGGAGCGCGTGATTGCGCACCCGCTGTCCATGATCGGCTCGGACGGGCTGCCGCACGACGAGCGACCACACCCCCGGCTGTGGGGCGCCTTCCCCCGCGTGCTGGCCTGCTACTGGCGCGACAAGGGCCTGCTGCAGCTCGAAGAGGCCGTGCACAAGATGACGGGGCTGTCGGCCCGCCGGTTTCGCCTGGGCGGGCGCGGCCTGCTGCAGGCGGGGCACATGGCGGACGTGGTGGTGTTCGACCCCGAGCGCGTGCGCGACCAGGCCACGTTCGAGCAGCCCCAGCAGTTCAGCGAGGGCATCGAGCAGGTGTGGGTGAACGGCGTGCTGAGCTACACCGCTGCACAGCGCGCCACGGGCGGCCGGGCCGGCCGCTTTGTGCGCAGGCAGCCAGTATGGGCTGAAGGCTAGAAATACTATGAATTTTATAGCTGTCAGCGCTTGCCAGATAAGCGCTAGCGGCCATTTTCATTCATATTTCAGGCCCGGCGCACCGCCGCCAGGCGCCGCAGCAGCTGCTGCACCAGGTCGGTCTGCATGTTGCGGAACAGCAGGGCTTCTTCCGCCTCTTTGGCCAGGGCGATGGTTTCGTTGTAGCTGATGTCGCGCTGCTGCAGTAGCTCGGTCACGGGGATGAGCTCGGTGCCGTCCTGCGTGCGCAGGCGGAACTTGATGCGCAGGCGCAGTTGTAGCTCGCGCACCTGGCCTGACGCGTTCTGGCCCACCACCACGCGCTCCTGCTGCTCCTGCAGCAGGTCCATGATGGCCTCGGCCGTGGGCAGGGACGCCGGGTCGCGCAGCACCTGCAGCGGGCTGCCGGAGCCTTCGAGCGTGCGCTGCAGCTCCCGCGCCAGCGGAGAGCCCACCGGCGCCGCGATGTAGAGCGAACGGAACCCGAACTCGGGCACGCCGCGCAGCCGAAAGCCGCAGGCAGACAGCAGCGCCATGGGCGCGAGGGACAGCAGCAGTGCGCGCTTGTTCATCACTAGGCCTGCCGATCTTCAGATCACCACGTTCACGAGGCGGCCGGGCACCACGATCACGCGCTTGGGCGCGGCACCGGCGGCCTGGGCGATGAAGGCCTCGCTGGCCAGCGCAGCGCGCTCGATCTCGGCCTTGTCGGCGGCGGCGGGCACGTGGATGGAGCCGCGCAGCTTGCCGTTGACCTGCAGCATGAGTTCGATCTCGTCCTGCACCAGCGCGGCCGGGTCCACCTGCGGCCATGCGGCATCCAGCAGATCGCCCAGGTGGTTGGCATAGCCCAGGCTGCTCCACAGCCCGTGCGCGATGTGCGGCGTGGCGGGGTACAGCACGCGCAGCAGGATGCCGAAGCCTTCGATCAGCGCCACCTGGGCACCGGCCGAATCCAGGGCCTTGAAGTCCTCCAGCGCGTTGATCATCTTCATCGCGCCCGAGACCACGGTGTTGTACTGCATGCGCTGGTAGTCGTAGTCCACCTGCTTGAGCACGGTATGGATCTCCAGGCGCAGGGCTTTGGCCTCCTTGCCGAATTCCACATCTTTCAGGCTGCTGGCGCTGGCCACGCTTGCGGTAGCCGCTCCCATATCCATCGCAGACAGCTTGAGACCGAAGTTCCACACGCGGCGCAGGAAGCGGTAGCTGCCTTCCACGGCCGCGTCGTTCCACTCCAGCGTGGCTTCGGGCGGGGCGGTGAACATGGTGTACAGGCGGGCGGTGTCGGCACCGTACTTCTCGATCAGGTCCTGCGGGTCCACGCCGTTGTTCTTGGACTTGGACATGGTGCCCACGCCCTCGTAGTCGATGGGCGTGCCGACGGGCAGCAGGCCGTCGCCGCTGGTGGCTTCGTTCTTGAGCTTGGCGCCGATGATCTTGCCGCCTTCGTCCAGCACGTGCTCCACGTCGTGGGGCCAGAAGTAGTCCTTGCCGCCCTTGGCGGTGCGGCGGCTGTAGATGTGGTTGAGCACCATGCCCTGCGTGAGCAGCTTGGTGAAAGGCTCATCGACCTTGACCAAGCCCAGGTCGCGCATGACCTTGGTCCAGAAGCGGGCGTACAGCAGGTGCAGGATGGCGTGTTCGATGCCGCCGATGTACTGGTCCATCGGCATCCAATAGTCGGCGCCACCAGCGACCATGGCGTCACTGTTCTTGGGGTCGCAATACCGCATGAAGTACCACGAGCTGTCCACGAAGGTGTCCATGGTGTCCGTCTCTCGGCGCGCGGCCTTGCCGCACACGGGGCAGGTCACGCCGGCGTGAAAGCCCTCATGCTTGTGCAGCGGGTTGCCCGAGCCGTCGGGGATGCAGTCCTGCGGCAGCACCACGGGCAGGTCTTGTTCGGGCACGGGCACGGCGCCGTGTTCTTCGCAGTGGATGATGGGGATGGGCGTGCCCCAGTAGCGCTGGCGGCTCACGCCCCAGTCGCGCAGGCGCCAGGTGGTCTTCTTTTCGCCCAGGCCCTTTTGCGCGAGCGCATGGGCCACGGCGTCCACCGCGTCCTTGTAGGCCATGCCGCTGAAGCTGTCGGAGTTGATGGTCACGCCGCGCTGCTTGTCACCGTACCAGTCGTTCCACTGGTGGTAGTCGAACTGCTCGCCATCGACCAGCACCACCTGCTTGATTTCGAGGCCGTACTTGAGGGCAAACGCAAAGTCGCGCTCGTCGTGCGCGGGCACGCCCATCACGGCGCCATCGCCATAGCCCATCAGCACGTAGTTGCCGACCCAGATCTCGACCTTCTCCTCGGTCAGCGGGTGCGTGACGAACAGGCCCGTGGGCACGCCCTTCTTTTCTTGCGTGGCCAGCTCGGCCTCGGTGGTGCCGCCGCTCTTGCACTCTTCGATGAAGGCTTGGAGCGTGGGGTTGGTCTTGGCGGCATGTGCGGCCAGCGGGTGCTCGGGCGCCACGGCGCAGAAGGTCACGCCCATGATGGTGTCGGCGCGCGTGGTGAACACGTACATCTTGCCGTCGCCAATCAGCGCGCCGTCGTCGCCCGCGATGTCGTGCGTGAAGGCGAAGCGCACGCCCTCAGACTTGCCGATCCAGTTTTCCTGCATCAGCTTCACGCGCTCGGGCCAGCCGGGCAGCTTGTCGCCGGTGACGTGGTCGAGCAGCTCTTCGGCGTAGTCGGTGATCTTGAGGTAGTAGCCGGGGATTTCGCGCTTCTCGACCACGGCGCCGGTGCGCCAGCCCTTGCCGTCAATCACCTGCTCGTTGGCCAGCACGGTCTGGTCCACCGGGTCCCAGTTCACGACCTGCGTCTTGCGGTAGGCAATGCCCTTTTCCAGCATCTTCAGGAACAGCCACTGGTTCCATCGGTAGTACTCGGGGTCGCAGGTGGCGACCTCGCGGCTCCAGTCGATGGCCAGGCCCATGGCCTGCATCTGCTTTTTCATGTACGCGATGTTTTCGTACGTCCACTTGGCCGGGGGCACGCCGTTCTTCAGCGCCGCGTTCTCGGCCGGCAGGCCGAAGGCGTCCCAGCCCATGGGCATCAGGACGTTGTGACCGTTCATGCGCAGGTAGCGCGTGAGCATGTCGTTGATGGTGTAGTTGCGCACGTGGCCCATGTGCAGCTTGCCGCTGGGGTAGGGCAGCATCGAGCAGGCGTAGAACTTCTTCTTGTTCGCGTCTTCGGTCACGCGGTAGGCGTCGCGCGCGGTCCAGTGGTCGTGCGCGGCGCGCTCGACGTCTTGCGGAGAGTATTTGTCTTGCATGGGGGCTCGGGTGAGAGAAAGGTGCAGCCGCTGGCCGCGCTGCGGGGATTTTAGGCGGTCGTGCCCCCTGCCCCCGGGCAGGGGTGGCCGCTACCGCGATGGGGAGGGCTGCACGGGAGCGCCGGATGCCGCAGCAGGCTCGGCCACAAAGCCGATGCGCGAGAGCCCGGCGAGGTGCGCTGCACCCATGACCTCGACCACGCGGCCGTAGGGCACGGCGGCGTCGGCCCGCAGTTGCACCTCGGTGTCGGGCCGCTCGGCGCCAATGCGGCGCAGGCGCTCGGCCAGTGCGGCCTGGGCCAGGGGTTGGTCGTCCAGGTAGGCCTGTCCAGCCGCATCCACCACCAGCGTGACGAACTGCGGCGCGGTGCCGGGCGTGGCGCCCTCGGAGCGGGGCAGATCGAGCCGGATGGAGCTGGCCAGCAGCGGCGCCGTGAGGATGAAGATCACCACCAGCACCAGCATCACGTCCACCAGCGGCGTCATGTTGATGTCGCTCATGGGCTGCGGCCCCTGCGTGCGCTCAAGGCGGCCGAAGCTCATGGGGCCTTGCTCGCGGCGTGCTCCTGGGCCGCCGTGTCGATGAGCAGCTCGCGCAGGTCGCGCGCAAACCCTTCCAGATCGGCCTCGATGCGGCCGATCAGCCGCCCGAACACGTTATAGGCCAGCACGGCCGGAATCGCCACGGCCAGCCCGGCCGCCGTCATGACCAGGGCCTCGCCCACCGGGCCCGAGACCTTGTCGATGGTGATCTGACCGGCCCCGGCCATGGCCGTGAGCGCGTGGTAAATGCCCCAGACGGTGCCCAGCAGCCCCACAAACGGCGCGGTGGAGCCCACGGTGGCGAGCAGCACCTGGCCGTACTGCAGGCGCCCCAGCACCTCGTGCAGTGCATTGCGCAGCACGCGCGTGAGCCGCTGCGGCAGGCCGCCGGCGGTGGCCAGGCTGGCCCCGGCGCCCGCGCCAGGAGCATCAACTACCGAATTGATAGCAACAACCAGAGGCAGGACAAGCGCTTCCCGGTCAAAAGACTGCAAACGCTGCGAGGCCAGGTCGATGGACGGCGCCTGCCAAAACGCCGCCGTGCAGCGGGCCACGTCCACCGTCGCACGGCGCATGAGGCGCAGCTTCCACACGATGACCACCCAGCTGGCGACGGACATGGCCAGCAGGATCAGCGCCGTGCCCTGCGTGACGGCATCGCCCTGTCGCCACCAGTGCAGCGCGTCCATGGGGGTCCCGATGGTTATTGGCGGTTCAGACCGAGCACGTCGAACATGTCGAACATGCCGGTCTGGTGGTCTGCCAGGAAGCGCACCGCGCGCAGGCTGCCCTGGGCGTAGGTGGCGCGGCTCGACGACTTGTGGGTGATCTCGATGCGCTCGCCGATGCCCGCGAACAGCACGGTGTGGTCGCCCACGATGTCGCCGCCACGGATGGTGGCAAAGCCGATGCTGGAGGGGTCGCGCTCGCCCGTCACGCCTTCGCGGGCGTAGACGGCGCATTGCTTGAGGTCGCGGCCCATGGCCTCGGCCATCACCTCGCCCATCTTGAGCGCGGTGCCCGAGGGCGCATCGACCTTGTGGCGGTGGTGGGCCTCGATGACTTCGATGTCGTAGCCCGTGGCCATGGCCTGGGCGGCCATCTGCAGCAGCTTGAGCGTGACGTTGACGCCCACGCTCATGTTGGGCGCCATGACGATGGCGGTGCGCTGGGCGAAGGTGGCGATCTCGGCCTTCTGCGCATCACTGAAACCGGTGGTGCCAATGACGGCCTTGACGCCCAGCTGGCTGCACACGGCAAGGTGGGCCAGCGTGCCTTCGGGGCGGGTGAAGTCGATCAGCACGTCCGCGTTCTTCAGGCCGGCAGCGATGTCGGCCGTGATGGCCACGCCGCTCGCATGGCCCAGAAACGCGGTCGCGTCGGAGCCCACGGCGGGGCTGGCCGCCACGTCCAGCGCACCGGCCAGCACGCAGTCGTCACTGGCGCGGATGGCTTCGATCAGCATGCGGCCCATGCGGCCCGAGGCGCCCGCAACCGCCACGCGGCAAGGTGCGGCAGCGGGGGATGCGGCGGCGGGCGAAGATGTCCCTGTCATGAAAGTCCTGTGCGTAGAAAACCTGGGAGAAAAAGCGCGGCACGCGCCGGTCTGCGAGGCCGCGCCGCAGGGCCGCAGCCCGTGTCAGCGGGCGGGCGCTTCCAGCGGCGGGTAGCTGATGGAAGCGGGTTCCAGCGGGGCGGCCGTGGGCGGTGTGGGTGGGCGCGGCGACGGCGGGTATTTGGCCAGTTGCTCAGGCGTGGCCTCCAGCACCGGCACCTTGCCCTTGGCGCCGCGCGCGCCGAGGCTGGCGACGAAATCGGTCTCGGTGGGCATCTCGTCACCCTCGGAGCGATCGAGCACGTCGCCCTTGAAATACACCGTCAGCTTGCGGGTCAGGGCCTCTTCGTTCGGACGCTTCAGGGTGAACACGTACTCCCAGCGGTCGGCGTGGAACAGGCTGGTGACCAAGGGCGTGCCAAGGATCTCGCGCACCTGCTGGCGGCTCATGCCGGGCTGCAGGGCTTCGACCTGCTCGCGCGACACGAAATTGCCTTGCACGATGTCGACCTTGTAGGGCGTGACCATGCTGGCGATACGGGTACTGGCACCATTGAAGCTGCTGCAGCCAGCCAGGGCCGCCACACTGGCGCCGATCAAGAGGACCACCGCCGGGCGGGCGCTGCAACGGGCTTTGACGGGCATGGATAGAGGGGCTGAGGATATGATCGCCCCATTGTAGCGGCAGGCCTTGCGCCCCTTGACCGCAGGCTCCAGGGCCGCAGCCCGCACCCCGAAAGACCATGCCATGACCAACATCGACGAACTCAAAAGCACGGGACTCAAGGCCACGCTGCCCCGCCTGAAGATTCTGGAAATCTTCCAGAAAGGCACGCAGCGCCACATGACCGCCGAAGATGTGTTCCGCGTGCTGCTGGAGGACCGTTCGGACATCGGCTTGGCCACCGTCTACCGCGTGCTCACGCAGTTCGAGCAGGCCAGCATCCTGATCCGCAGCAATTTCGAGAGCGGCAAGGCGGTGTACGAGCTCAACGAGGGCCAGCACCACGACCACTTCATCTGCACATCGTGTGGCAAGGTGGAAGAGTTCTACGACGCCGAGATCGAAAAGCGCCAGCAGGCCGTGGCCAAGGCCAAGGGGTGGGTGGTGCAGGACCACACGATGGCGCTGTACGGCCAGTGCGCGACGTGTGCGAAGAAATGACTCCCCCCTGAGCCGCCTTCGGCGTCTTCCCCCCAGAGGGGGGACGCTCCCAGCGCGGCGGGGCGGCCCTTGCGCGGGAGCACTGGCGTTGGGAGCGCCAGTTTTTGAAGAATTGTGATCTGAATTGCCGCCAGCGCTTGTCCATCAATCGCTAACAGCTATCAAATACAGAGCAGACTAGCCACCCGTATCCCGCTCCATGGCCCGGCGGTGGCGTTCGACGAATTCCTGGTAGGTGTCGATGCCGCGCAGTTGCAGGATGGTGTTGCGCACAGCGGCCTCGACCAGCACGGCGATGTTGCGGCCGGCCACCACCTGGATGACGACCTTGAGCACGGGCACGCCCAGCACGTCCTGCGTGAGCGGCTCGTAGGGCAGGCGCTCGTAGTCGCGCTCCAGGGTCTCCTTTCGCACCAGGTGCACGATGAGCTTCAGGCGCATCTTGCGGCGCACGGCCGTTTCGCCAAAGATGGCGCGGATGTCCAGGAGGCCGATGCCGCGCACCTCCAGCAGGTTCTGCAGCAGCTCGGGGCACTTGCCTTCGATGGTGGTCTGGTTGATGCGGTAGAAGTCCACCGCGTCATCGGCCACCAAGCCGTTGCCGCGCGAGATCAGCTCCAGCCCCAGCTCGCTCTTGCCGAGGCCCGACTCGCCCGTGATGAGCACACCCAGGCCCAGGATGTCCATGAACACGCCGTGCATGGTGGTGCGGTCGGCGAAGTGCTTGGACAGGTAGGCGCGCAGCACATCGATGACGAATGCCGATGACTCATGGGTGGAGAACATCGGGATCTGCGCGCGCTCGCACATGGAGACCAGGGCATCGGGTGCCGTCTGGCTATCAGCCAGCACCAGCACGGGCGGCTCCAGCGTAACGATACGCGCGATGCGGCGCTTGCAGTCGTCCGGCGATGCATTGCTGAGGTAGGCAATCTCGCGCTCGCCCAGGATCTGGACGCGGTAGGGATGGATGTAGTTGAGATAGCCGACCAGATCCGCGCCCGAGCGGGCCGAGCGCACCGCAACTTCGTCGAAGCGGCGCTCTGAAGCGCCCAGGCCCGCCACCCATTCCCACTTCAGCAGGCCGCGGAATTCCTCGAACAGAACATCGGCACTGACGACGTTGGGCTTCACGGCGGGTCAGAAAAAGCGCGGCGGCCGAAAACGGATTCAGGCCGTCTGCGTGGACTGCCAGCCTGCGATCATGCCGTGCAGCTCGGCAGCATCGGTGCAGGCCTTGAGCTTTTCGCGCAGGGCGGAATCGCTCAGCAGCTCGGCGATTTCAGACAGGATTTCCAGGTGCTTCTGCGTGGCAGCCTCGGGCACCAGCAGGAAGATCAGCAGGCCCACGGGCTGCTCGTCCGGCGCGTCAAAACCAATGGGGTTGAGCAGCTGGAACACGGCAGCCATCGGCGCCTTGAGCCCCTTGATGCGGCCATGCGGGATGGCCACACCATGGCCGAGGCCGGTGGAGCCGAGCCGCTCTCGGGCAAAGAGGCTGTCCGTGATCAGCGCCCGCGACAGCCCGTGCTGGCTTTCGAACAAGAGACCCGCTTCTTCAAATGCACGCTTTTTGCTGGTGGCGTCCAGGCTCACGAGCACTTGTGCGGAGGGCAGGATGGAGGCGAGTCGGTTCATGGTGAAGGGTAACAATTATGCACATGTTGGCGAAAACCCTGAGACAGGGCCGCGCCGGGCAACAAAAAAACCGCCCGGTCGGGGCGGCTGCGGTGCCTGGCTCAGGGCGGTCGCATCAGGCGTGCATCACGCGCTTGGCGGCTTCGTGCTGGTGGTTCTGCAGGCGGTCCTTGTGGCGCACCACCTGCCGGTCCATCTTGTCGATGAGATCATCCACAGCGGCATACAGGTCAGCATGGGAGCTTTCGGCAAACAGGTCATTTCCCTTGACATGGATGTTGCATTCCGCCCGCTGCCTCTTTTCCTTTTCCTTCTGCTTCTCGACCGTCAGCAGGACCTTGACATCGACAACCTGGTCAAAGTGGCGGTTGATCCGGTCCAGCTTGTTCGTGACGTAGTTGCGCAAGGCGGGGGTGACTTCGAGATGGTGGCCGCTGATCGTCAAGTTCATAAATAAGTCTCCTGTGGCTCTCGGTGGAAGAAACGCCGCCCTGGATCAGAGGGGCGGCCCGGCGAACTTGGATGCATCCATTGACGTGAGTTCACTATGCCCCTGGCCCTGTCGAATTGCAATCCCATACCGCCCCGGCACGCTGGGTTATGCCGCCCCAGGTGCCAAAGGGACGGAATGAGCGCACAATGGACGAGTTCGCCGCGCCGAGTTCGCCGCGCCCCCAGGCCCCCTCAACGCGCCGAGGCTGTGGCCCCGTGCAGGTGCAGGCGGCCCACCACCACCATCGACAGCAGGCTGGCCGCAATGCCCACCAGAGCGGCCACCCAGTAATGCTGCACCAGCCCCTGCGCATCGCGGCTGATGATGAGCCCCCCCACAAACGAGGCCACACCCATGGCAGCCGACTGCACCGAGGCGTTGAGCGTCATGAAGGTGCCCCGCAGCTGCGGCTGCGCCGCCGAGGTGATGATGGCCATGCCCGGAATCATGCGGCCGCTGACGAACGCAAACATCAGCGTGGACACCAGCAGCACACCCCACAGCGGCAGCCCCTGGGTGAGCGTGATGCCCAGAATGCAGGGCAGGCCCGCCAGGGCCAGCCAGCGGAAGGTGACGACCTTGCCCAGGCGGTCCGTGGCCCGCCCGAAAACGCGGGCCGTGAACAGCGTGGCCAGCCCGCCGCAGAGGTAGACCCAGGGGATCTGGTCGGCGCGCACCCCCGCGTTGACCTGCATGTAGATGGTGATGTAGGGAATCACCGTGAAACCGGTGGACATCAGCAGGCCCGAGTACACAAAGGCCCAGCGGTGGTTGGCGTCTGCCAGCACCTGTGCGATGCCGCCCAGCGCCGTGCGTCGGCCGGCCGCGTGCACGTGGCCCGAAAGCGCGGGCAGGGTGCGCGCCGCCAGCACGGCCAGCACCGCCACCATCGCCGCGATGCCGAAGAACGGGGTGTGCCAGCCGCCATGCTCCGCCGCGATCAGGCCCAGCGGCACGCCCGCCACGGTGGAGACGGAGAACGAGGTCATGATGATGCCCATGGCGCGACCCCGCCGCTCGAACGGCACCACATCGGCCACGATGGTCTGCGACAGCGCCGACAGCACGCCCCCGAACACACCGGCCAGGATGCGCGCCACCATGAGCGTGCCGTAGGTGGGCGCCAGCCCGCAGGCCAGCGTGGCCAGACCGAACAGCACGTACAGCACCAGCAACAGCCGCTTGCGGCCGAACCGGTCGATGTAGGTGGATGCGACCAGGCCGGAAGCCCCGGCGGACAGCGTGTAGGCCGACACGAGCAGTCCGAACTGCGCGTCGCTGATGGCGAACAGCCGGGTGAGCTGCGGCCCGAGCGGCATCATGATCATGAAGTCCAGGATGTGCGTGAACTGGATGCCCGCCAGGGTCAGCAGCAGCCACAGCTCGCGGCGTGGCGTGAGCTGTGGCGCAGCAACGGTGGCGGGGCCGGGGGCCACCGGGTCGGCGGCAGCAGGTGCGGCAGAAGACATGAGGGAGGACAGCGGGCGCAGGCTCCGCCAGAGTCACAGGGCCGCACAGTGTGCCGCAAGGGCTCGGCCTTCGCTGGGCGGCCGCCCGCCGGCGCGGCCCCGCGCGTAAAATCCGCAGGTTGCGCCGAACGAAACACGGCGCCACCCGCCCGCTGCCGTGCGTGCACCGCACGGCAGACTGAGCCCTCCCCCGACCCCACACCATGACCCAGCCCAGCCCCAACGCCCTGCACACCTCCGCCCTGACCTCGCTGCCCCTGCTGGCACGCGGCAAGGTGCGCGACAACTACGCCGTGGGCGACGACCGCATCCTGATGGTGGCCAGCGACCGCCTGTCGGCCTTCGACGTGATCATGGGCGAGCCCATTCCCGGCAAGGGCGAGCTGCTCACGCAGATGGCCCTGTTCTGGTTCGACAAGCTGGGCCACATCTGCCCCAACCACCTGACCGGCGATGCGCCCGAGAGCGTGGTCAGCCCCGCGGAGGCCGCGCAGATCCGGGGGCGCTCCATGCTCGTGCAGCGCCTCAAGCCCATTCCGGTGGAGGCCGTGGTGCGTGGCTACCTGGCCGGCAGCGGCTGGAAGGAGTATCAGGAGTCGCGCTCGGTCTGCGGCGTGCCCCTGCCCGAAGGCCTGACCAACGCCGCCCAGCTGCCCGAGCCCATCTACACGCCCGCTGCCAAGGCGGCCGTGGGCGAGCATGACGAGAACATCACCTTCGAGCGCACGGTGGAGATGATCGGGCTCGACCTGGCCACGCGCATCCGCGACCTGAGCATCGCCATCTACAAGACCGCGGCAGAGATCGCGCTCGCCAAGGGCATGATCATTGCCGACACCAAGTTCGAATTCGGCCTGGCGCCGGACGGCACGCTGGTGCTGATGGACGAGGTGCTCACGCCCGACAGCTCGCGCTACTGGCCGGTGGAAGGGTACGAAGCCGCGCTGGCCGCAGGCCAGAACCCTCCCAGCTACGACAAGCAGTTTGTGCGCGACTGGCTGGAACAGGCCAAGGTGGGCGGCAAGCCCTGGGACAAGACGGCGCCTGCGCCGCGCCTGCCGCAGGAGGTGATCGAGAAAACCGCCGCCAAGTACCGCGAGGCCCTGGAGCGTCTGACGCACTGATGCACTGATGCACTGAAGCGCTTCGGCGTTCTTCGCCCCCGCAGGGCTGCGGGGCCCGGCCCGTCTCACTGCAGCGGGGTTTCCGCCGCCTCCAGCCGCATCAGCGGCTGGCCTTCTTCGTCGCGCAGCAACAGCTGGCGGCCCTGCAGGCGAAAACCCTGCACGGCGCCCAGCGCCTTGAAGAACCGCTGCTCGGTGGCACCCGATGCGAGGCACAGCGCAATGCCCGACACTAGCCCCCCGAACCGCAGCTGCCCTCCGCGCAGGGCGTAGTCCACCAGAAAGCGGTTGCAGCCGCCCGACCCCATGGCGCGCGGCTCGTCGGCCTGCAGCACCAGATGCGGCGCCGCGCTCCCCTCGGCGGGCGGGGGCACGGGCTCGCCTTCCAGCTCCACCAGTCGCCAGTGCGTGAGCGCCAGCGGCACGGCCGCCTCCACCGTGGCCGTGGACAGCGGCACCCGCAGCAGCTGCAGGCTCACGCGGCGGTAGGCGGGGTCCTGCGGCACGGGGGTGCGGGTGTGGGTGGTCCACAGCAGGCGGTCTTCCAGCGAGACCGTGGCGCGCACCTCGTAGCGGCCCTTGGGCGCAAAGTGGGACGAGGGATAGGGAATGGCCAGCGCAAATGGTGGCTGGCCGGCCGGGGCGCTGCGCTGGCGGCCCAGCACCACGGGCGGCTGGTCGGGCTGGGAGACATCCAGCAGCGTGGCCTCGAACACCGCCTCGGGCGGGAACATCACCCGCTCGCGCGCCAGGGCCATGCCGGTGACCACGGCATCGGACTCGGGCGGGCGCGTGGCGCAGCCGGCCAGCACCAGCGGTAGCGACAACAACAACAGCCGCAGCGCCTGCCGTACCGTGGCCCCGTCAAGCCGAGGCATCGTCGCGCCAAAGACCCGCATCTGCATCACTTTGCCTGCCACGCAGCGCGGCAGGCGCCACGCCCAGAGCCCTGTGCGCGCAGCGTCAGCTCAGCACCACGCTCGACAGGCGGCGGCGGTAGGCCGCTACCACCGGGTCATCGGGGGGAATCTGGCCGTCGGCCACCTTCACCTTGGGCGGCTCGATGAGATCGAGGATGGCCACATAGGTCTTGCGCGCCGCCTCGTCGTTCCAGGCCTTGTCGCGCATCAGGATTTCGAGCAGCTCGTCCATGGCGTCGGTCCACCGCTGGCCGGCCATGAGCCAGCGGGCGCGGGCGAATCGGGTGTCGAAATCGCGTTTGCTGGCGGCAATCTTTGCATCAAAATCGGCCTCAGCGCTTTCTCCATAAGCCTCTGAAGCTACGAAATCAATAGCATCCATCCAAACCTTGAGTGCCGAGAGCTTGCGCGAGGTGGCGGCCTTGGCGATCACCGGGGCAAAAGCCACCTTGGCGTCGTCGTCGCGGCCCAGCTGCAGCAGCAGCTTCACGTAGTCGAAGCGCACATCGTCGTTGGCGGGGTCGGTCACCACGGCGTGCTGCAGTTTCTCAAGCGCCGTGCCGGTGTCGCCCTCGGCCAGTGCGTCCAGGGCCTCCTCTTCCTCCGCCTCGGCCATCACCGCTTCGGCGGTGGGGACATGCTTGTCGAGAAAGGCCCGCACCTGGCCTTCGGGCAGGGCGCCCATGAAGCCGTCCACCGGCTGGCCGTTCATGAGCAGCACGCAGGTGGGGATGCTGCGGATGCCGAACATGCCTGCCAGTTGCTGCTCCTGGTCCGAGTCGATCTTGACCAGCTTGAAGCGGCCGTCGTATTCGGTTTCGAGCTTTTCGAGCACCGGGCCCAGCGACTTGCAGGGGCCGCACCAGGGGGCCCAGAAGTCCACCAGCACGGGCACGTTCATGGAGGCGGCAACCACCTCAGCTTCAAAGTTTTCTACGGTGACGTCAATCATGGCGGGTGTCCGGACCGGGGCCGGCGGAAATGGGGGGAGTTCGCGCTATTTTGGCCCATTGCCAGAGCCCGGCACGATGCGGGGAAACGCAAAAAGTAAAATCACGGGTTCCACCTACAGCGGACGCGGCGGGCCCCGGGCGCCGCCACACCGCCTCCAACCACCATGAAACCCATCCAGATCGGCGTGGTCATGGGTTCCAGCAGCGACTGGGACACCATGCAGCACGCGGTGCAAATCCTTGAGCAGTTCGGCATCGCCCATGAAGCGCGCGTGGTTTCGGCCCACCGCATGCCCGACGACATGTTTGCGTATGCCGAAGCCGCCGCCGGCCGGGGCCTGAAGGCCATCATCGCGGGCGCGGGCGGCGCCGCCCACCTGCCGGGCATGATCGCCGCCAAGACCCCCGTGCCCGTGCTGGGCGTGCCCGTGGCCAGCCGCCACCTGCAGGGGGTGGATTCGCTGCACTCCATCGTGCAGATGCCCAAGGGCATCCCCGTGGCGACGTTTGCCATCGGCACGGCGGGTGCGGCCAACGCGGCCCTGTTCGCCGTGGCCCTGCTGGCCAACGAGAACCCCGAACTGCGCCAGCGCCTCGACGCCTTCCGCGCCGAGCAGACGGACGTGGCGCGCAACATGCAACTCCCACCCGTCGCATGACCGAACCCATGCCCCCCTTGCTTCCGGGATCGACGCTGGGCGTGCTGGGCGGCGGCCAGTTGGGCCGCATGTTCGTGCACCAGGCCCAGGCCATGGGCTACTTCACGGCCGTGCTCGACGCCGACGCCGACAGCCCCGCCGGCCTCGTGAGCCACCACCACATCCGCACCGCCTACGAAGACCCTGCGGGCCTGGCCGAACTGGCACGCGTGGCCGACGCCGTGACCACCGAGTTCGAGAACGTGCCGGCCGCCGCGCTCGCCACCCTGGCGCAGCAGCGACCCGTGTCACCCGCCGCCAGCGCCGTGTCGGTGGCGCAGGACCGGGCGCGCGAAAAGGCGCACTTTGTGGCCTGCGGCGTGCCCTGCGCGCCGTACGCGGTGATCGAGACGGCGGAGCAATTGGCAGCCGTTTCGTCCGATCTGCTCCCGGGCATCCTGAAAACGGCCCGCATGGGCTATGACGGCAAGGGCCAGGTGCGCGTGAAGACGCCCGCCGAGCTGGCCGCCGCGTGGGATGCCGTCGGCCGCGTGCCCTGCGTGCTGGAGCAGATGCTGCCGCTGGCGCTGGAATGCTCGGTGATCGTGGCCCGCGGCCACGACGGTGCCATGGTGCACCTGCCCGTGCAGCGCAACCTGCACCGGGACGGCATCCTGGCCGTGACCGAAGTTCATGACCAAAATATGCCCCCAGCGCTTGCTGCACAAGCGGTTAAAGCTGCAAAATCTGTAGCAGAAGGCCTGCAGTACGTGGGTGTGCTGTGCGTGGAGTTCTTCGTGCTGCAGGACGACCGCCTGGTGGTCAACGAGATCGCACCGCGCCCGCACAACAGCGGCCACTACAGCCAGAACGCCTGCGATGTGTCGCAGTTCGAGCTGCAGGTGCGCACCCTGGCGCGCCTGCCGCTCACGCAGCCGCGCCAGCACAGCCCCGCCGTCATGCTCAACCTGCTGGGCGACCTGTGGTTCGCCCAGGGCGGCGATACCGCGCAGACCCCGCCCTGGGCTGCCGTGCTCGCCCTGCCCGGCACCCACCTGCACCTGTATGGCAAGCGCGAGGCCAAGCGCGGCCGCAAGATGGGACACCTGAACATCACCGCCCCCACGGCCGAGGCCGCCCGCGCCACGGCCTTGCAGGCCGCCGCGCTGCTGGGCATCGCTGCTTTCTGATGGCCCCCGCATGATCCTGGACGGCACCCTTCCCGAATCCATCGCCGCCGCCGCCCGCGCCGTGCGCAGCGGCGCGCTGCTGGGCCTGCCCACCGAAACGGTGTACGGCCTGGCGGCCGACGCCGCCAGCGACACGGCCGTGGCGCAGATCTTTGCCGCCAAGGGCCGGCCCAGCGACCACCCGCTGATCGTGCACGTGGCCAGCGCCGAAGGCGTTGCGCACTTTGCCTGCGAGGTGCCGGCCTTTGCGCAGAAGCTGGTGGACGCCTTCTGGCCCGGCCCGCTCACCGTGATCCTGCCGCGCCTGCCGGGTGTGGCCACCGCCGCCACCGGCGGGCAGGACAGCGTGGGCCTGCGCTGCCCCGCCCACCCCGTGGCCCATGCACTGCTGCTGGCCTGCGCCGCACCCGGCGACGGCCCCGAACAGGGCGGCCCGCCCGTGTGGGGCGTGGCGGCCCCCAGCGCCAACCGCTTTGGCCGCGTGAGCCCCACCACCGCCCGCCATGTGCAAGACGAACTCGGCGAGGCGCTGCTGGTGCTGGACGGCGGCCCCTGCCAGGTCGGCATCGAGAGCACCATCGTCGACTGCACGCGCGGCGTGCCGGTGCTGCTGCGCCCCGGGGCCATCACGCGCGAGCAAATCGCGCAGGCCTGCGGCATGGCGCCGCTGTCCAAGGACGAGCTGCCCGCGCACACGCCCCGCGCCTCGGGCACGCTGGAGGCCCACTACGCCCCTGCCGCCCAGGTGCGCCTGATGGACGCCAAGGCGCTGCAGACCGGCCTGGACCTGCTGGGCGCCGAGGCCCGCAACATTGCGGTGTACGCGCGCGCGGCGCTGCGCACCCCGTCCTCCGCGCTGGTCCTGCGCCGCATGCCCGACGACGCCGCCGCCACCGCCCAGCAGCTGTTTGCCGTGCTGCGCGGCTTTGACGACGAGGGCGTGAAGCTGATCTGGATCGAGACGCCCCCCGCCACCCCGGAATGGGAAGGCGTGCGCGACCGGCTGCAGCGCGCGGCGGCGGCGGGGTGAAGGGATCACTCTCCTGAGAACGTGTTTACGATCTCCCAGGGGTCGCGCAGCGGTCTTGTCGGGATGGGATGCAAGGCGCGGTGCGCAGTGGATAGCCCGGCTATCCACAAG
>NZ_JBMIRS010000114.1:0-2453 GCF_049198005.1 Paracidovorax sp. MALMAid1276
GCCCCTCTCCCGCGAGGGGAGAGGGGAGTGGGTGCAGGGGTCAGTTCGAAAACGCGGCGATGCCCGTTTGCGCCCGGCCCAGGATCAGCGCGTGCACATCGTGCGTGCCTTCATACGTGTTCACCACTTCCAGGTTCACCAGGTGGCGTGCCACGCCGAATTCATCGCTGATGCCGTTGCCGCCCATCATGTCGCGCGCCAGGCGGGCAATGTCCAGCGCCTTGCCGCAGCTGTTGCGCTTGATGATGGACGTGCCTTCCACGCTGGCCGTGCCTGCATCTTTCATGCGGCCAAACTGCAGGCAGGCCTGCAGGCCAATGGCGATTTCGGTCTGCATGTCGGCCAGCTTCTTCTGGATGAGCTGGTTGGCGGCCAGGGGGCGGCCAAACTGCTTGCGGTCCAGCGTGTACTGGCGGGCGGTGTGCCAGCAGAATTCGGCCGCACCCAGGGCGCCCCAGGCGATGCCGTAGCGTGCGCTGTTCAGGCAGGTGAAGGGGCCCTTCAAACCTTGCACTTCAGGGAAGGCGTTCTCTTCGGGCACGAACACGTCGTCCATCACGATCTCGCCGGTGATGGAGGCGCGCAGGCCCACCTTGCCGTGGATGGCGGGGGCGGTGAGGCCCTTCATGCCTTTTTCCAGCACGAAGCCGCGGATAGGGCCCACGGCGCCGCCTTCGGACACTTCCTTGGCCCAGACCACGAACACATCGGCCACGGGGCTGTTGGTGATCCACATCTTGCTGCCCTTGAGCTTGTAGCCGCCGTCCACCTTGTGTGCGCGCGTGGCCATGCTGCCGGGGTCGGAGCCGTGGTCGGGCTCGGTCAGGCCGAAGCAGCCGATCCACTCGCCGCTGGCCAGCTTGGGCAGGTACTTCTGGCGTTGGGCTTCGCTGCCGAATTCATAAATGGGCACCATCACCAGCGACGACTGCACGCTGGCCATCGAGCGGTAGCCCGAGTCCACACGCTCCACCTCACGGGCGATCAGGCCGTAAGCCACGTACGACAGGCCGGGGCCGCCGTACTGCTCGGGGATGGTGGGGCCCAGGAGGCCCACTTCGCCCATCTCGCGGAAGATGCTCACGTCCATCTTTTCGTGGCGGAAGGCGTCCAGCACGCGGGGGGCCAGCTTGTCCTGGCAGTAGGCGGCGGCCGCGTCGCGGATGGCGCGTTCGTCGTCGGTCAGTTGCTGGCTCAAAAGGAAGGGGTCATCCCATTGAAAAGCGGCGTGGGCCATGTGTGTCTCCAGGTCGGAAAGAGGGGGGAAGAAAAAAACGAATCTGGGGCGCATCGTAGGCCTTGGGGGGGTGGCCCGCAAGCGAGTTCTTTTCATCCAGACATGCGTTTATGGAATGTATGGAATACTTGCCGACCACCAATCCATGGTGGGAAGGCTAACTACAAGTTCCTCTTCATCATGCGCCGCAACATCCCCTCCACCCAGGCCCTGGCCTGCTTTGAAGTCGCCGCCCGCCACGAGAGCTACACCCGCGCCGCGCAGGAGCTGTCGCTCACGCAAAGTGCGGTGTCGCGCCAGATCCAGGCGCTGGAAGAGTTTTTGGGCGTGGCGCTGTTTCGCCGCACGCGCCACGGCGTGGTGCTGACGCCTGCGGGCGCGCACTACGGCCGCCAGGTGGCGCGCTGGCTGCAGGGGTTGGAGCGCGACACGCTCGACGTGATGGCCCACCAGGGCGAGGGCGGCACGATCACGCTGGCGGCCGTGCCCACCTTTGCCACGCGCTGGCTCATCCCGCGCCTGCCGCTGCTGGCGCAGGCGCACCCCGACATCGTGGTGCACATCGATACGCAGACCCGGCCTTTTTTGTTTGCCGACACCACGTTTGATGCCGCGCTGTATGCGGGCACGCCCGAGCAGGTGAGCAACTGGCCCGGCGTGCAGGCGCAGCTGCTGATGCACGAAGACGTGGTGCCCGTGTGCAGCCCGCGCCTGCTCGAATCCGCCGCACCCCGGGGCCGGGGCCGCGCCCACCAGCCCGTGGCGGCCGAGGCGCTGGCCGACCTGCCGCTGCTGCAGCAAAGCACGCGCCCCTATGGCTGGCGGCAGTGGTTTGATGCGATGGGGGTGGATGCACCGCATGCGCTGGACGGCCCGCGCTACGAGCTGTTCTCCATGCTGGCCGTGGCCGCCACGCATGGCATGGGCGTGGCGTTGATCCCGCCCCTGCTCATCGAGGCCGAACTCGCCAGCGGCGAGCTGGTGGTGGCTTGCAGCCGCCCGCTGCGCGGCGAGCGCGCCTACTACCTGGTCAGCCCCGCGCATGCGCAGCCGCCCGTGCTGGCCACCTTCGCGCGCTGGCTGCAGGGCATGGCCCAGGCCGGCGCTGCACCTGCGCTCTGAGAACGTGTTGACGATCTCCCAGGGGTCGCGCAGCGGTCTCGTCGGGATGGGGTGCAAGGCGCGGTGCGCAGTGGATAGCCCGGCTATCCACAAG
>NZ_JBMIRS010000136.1:0-18558 GCF_049198005.1 Paracidovorax sp. MALMAid1276
ATGAGCCCATGCGGCGCACCCGGCGCATCCACTCATTCCGATTGCACTCCAATGCGATCTTCAAAAAGACATTGAACAGGCTCTAAGCCATCGCGTGCCATGAACCACCCAAGTCCCTGTCTCACTGTAAAAATGCCTGACGGTCCCGGGGCGCAGGGCTTGCGCCAGACCGGAGCACGGCATTCACAGACCACAGGAGACATTCATGGGCATTGCATCACTCGTCGGCCGATGGGCCATGGCCCCCTTTTCCAAGGCCTTGCCCGCCATGGGCGACACCGAACGCGCGGCGCTGGAGGCGGGCACGGTGGGGTTCGAGGGCCAGCTGTTCGCAGGCAGCCCCGACTTCAACGCGCTGATGGCCACCGGCCCCAACAAGCTCACCGCTGAAGAGCAGGCCTTCCTCGACAACGAGGTGCACACGCTGTGCGGCATGCTGGACGACTTTGCCATCGACACGGCGCGCGACCTGCCGCCCGAGGTGTGGCAGTACCTGCGCGAGAAGCGCTTCTTCGGAATGATCATTCCCAAGGAGTGGGGCGGCCTGGGCTTTGGCCACTTTGCGCATGCGGCCGTGGTCACGCGCCTGGCCACCGTCAACGTGTCGGCGGCGGTGACGGCCATGGTGCCCAATTCGCTGGGACCGGCCGAACTGCTGCTGCACTACGGCACCGAGGCGCAGAAGAAGCACTACCTGCCGCGGCTGGCCGATGGCCGCGAGCTGCCCTGCTTCGGGCTCACCTCACCCTACGCGGGCTCGGACGCAGCCTCCATCCCGGACCTGGGCGTGTTGACCACGCGCGAGGTGGACGGCCAGCCGGTGCGCGGCTTTGTCGTCAACTTCTCCAAGCGCTACATCACGCTGGCGCCGGTGGCCACCGTGGTGGGCCTGGCGTTCAACGCGCGTGACGAGAGCCGGCCCGAAGGCGAGCGCGACCTCGGCATCACCTGCGCGCTGATCCCCGTGCCCACGGCCGGCATGCAGATTGGGCGCCGCCACCGGCCCATGGACAGCGCCTTCATGAACGGCCCGATCTTCGGCGAAGACGTGTTCGTGCCCATGGACTGGATCATCGGCGGCGAAGCGCAGGTGGGGCAGGGCTGGCGCATGCTGATGCAGTGCCTGGCAGCGGGCCGCGCCATTTCGCTGCCTGCGCTCGGGGCTGCCACGCAGCAGAGCTCGGTGTTCGTGGCCAATGGGTACGGCAAGGTGCGCGAGCAGTTCGGCATGCCCATCGGCAAGTTCGACGCGGTGGCCGGCATCATCGCGGGCATGGCGGCGCAGCTGTATGCCACCGACGCCGCCCGGCGCTTCACGGCGGCTGCGCTGGACAACGGCGAGCAGCCCAGCGTGGCCAGCGCCATCCTGAAAGTGCACCTGACCGAGGCCGGGCGCACGGCCATCAACCACGCCATGGACATCCTGGGGGGCAAGGGCATCATCAACGGGCCGTCCAACCTGCTGTCGGTGGCCTACCGCCACATGCCCGTGGCCATCACGGTGGAGGGCGCCAACATCCTCACCCGGTCGCTCATCATCTTTGGCCAGGGCGCCGTGCGCTGCCACCCCTATGTGATGGCCGAGATGCAGGCCGTGGAGCAACAGGACACCGAGGCCCTGGGCCGGGCGCTGCTGGGCCACGCGGGGCATGTGGCGCGCAACCTGTGGCGCAGCCTCTTTGGCGCGCCCGTGGTGGGCGAGCCGCCGAAGGACCTGGCCACCGAAGCCGCCATGCTGGCGCGCCTGAGCGCCAAATACGCGCTGACCTGCGACCTGGCCATGGGCCTGCTGGGCGGCAAGCTCAAGCGCATGGAGCTGCTGTCGTCCCGCCTGGGAGACTGCCTGGCCCACCTGTACATGGGCAGCGCCACGCTGTGGCGCTACGCGCTGGACGCAGACGCGCAAATGCTGCCGCTGGCCCGTGCCGCGCTGCGCACCCAGCTGGACGCGGCCGAAGAGGTGCTGAGCGACCTGTATGCCAACCTGCCCACGCCAGGGCGGCGCCTGATCGGGCGGCTGGTGCTCAGCCGCACGGCCCACCTTGCGCCGCTGCGGGACGTGCAGATGCTGGCACTGGCCAAGCTGTTGCGCGAAAACGCGGCGGTGGCGCAGCGCCTGTGCCCAGACGTGAGCCTGCCTAAGGGCGGCGGCATGGTCGACCTGGTCAAGGCGCTGGAGCTGGCCGCACAGCTGGGCGACGAAGTCACCAACCAGCTCAACAAGCTGGTGCGGCGCTCGGGCTCGTTCGAAGAAGCCGCCGCCGGCATGCCCAACCCTGCGCTGGCGCTGGCTTATCTGAAAGCGGCCGACAAGGTGATCCAGGTCGACGACTTCGCGCCGTGACGGACGGCCGTCCCCGCCGCGTGCGCCCGCGTCCACGCGGCGCGCGGAGGTGCCGCTGCAAAAGTAATGGAAAATACCGGGTTTGCTGCTGCGCGGGCCCTGGGCAGCACGCATTCGCGCCCGGTTGACCCCTTTTCTTTGCTCCCCCCTCTGCCAGTCCATGCAAGACGTTCAAAATTCCAGGATCTCTGTCGAGAAGATCGGCGGCACTTCGATGACCGCCTTTGGCGATGTGGTGCGCCACATCATGCTGCACGACCCCAAGCGCATCAACGGCCGGATCTACGTGGTGTCGGCGTACTCGGGCGTGACCAACCAGCTGCTGGAGCACAAGAAGACCGGCGAGCGCGGCATCTATGCGCTGTTCGCGGAAAGCAAGGACTACCAGTCCGCCCTCACCGATCTGGCCACCAGCCTGAAGAAGATCAATGCCACCTACGCCGAACTGGGCCTGCCCCTGGATGTTGCCGATGCCTTCATCGACCACCGCATCGGCCAGGCGCGCGAGTACCTGAACGCCATGCAGCACGTGCTGGCCAGCGGCTACCTGAGCCGCCGCGACGTGCTGCTGGCCGCCCGCGAGGTGCTGGCCTCCATCGGCGAATCGCACAGCGCGTTCAACTCGGTGGAGATCCTCAAGGCCAAGGGCGTGAACGCCGTGCTGATGGACCTGGCCGGTTTTGACGACAACGAGGCCTGGACGATCGACGAGCGCATCGCCCACAGCTTCAAGGGCCTGGACCTGGCCGACAAGGTGGTGGTGGCCACGGGCTACACCAAGGGCACCGAAGGCATCATGCGCGAGTTCGACCGCGGCTATTCCGAGGTCACCTTCAGCAAGATCGCCGTGGAAGTGCGCCCGGCCGAGGCCGTGATCCACAAGGAATTCCACCTCTCGTCGGCCGACCCCAATCTGGTGGGCCTGGAAAACGCCATCGTGGTGGGCGCCACCAACTACGACGTGGCCGACCAGCTGGCCGACGTGGGCATGGAAGCCATCCACCCCAAGGCCGCCAAGCCCATGGAGCTGGCGGGCATCCCCATCCGCCTGAAGAACACCTTCGAGCCCGACCACCCCGGCACCTTGATCACCAAGGATTTCGTGGGCGAGCGCGCGCGCGTGGAGATCGTCACAGGCACCGACAAGGTCACGCTGATCGAGATCCACGACCCCAGCATGGTGGGCACGGTGGGCTTTGATGCGGGCCTGATGGACGTGTTCTGCAAGCACAACGTGAGCTACATCCTCAAGGCCACCAATGCCAACTCCATCGCCCACCTGGTGTGGGACCACCAGGTCACCCCGGCGCTGGTGGAGCAGCTGCAGGAGGACTACCAGGTCGTGACGATCAAGCCCAGCGCCATCGCCTGCACCATCGGCTCCAACATCGGCATCCCCGGCGTGCTGGCCAAGGCCGCACAGGCGCTGGCCGATGCGCACGTCAACGTGAACTGCGTGTCGCAAACCCTGCGCCAGGTGAACATGCAGTTCGTGATCGAGCGCGAAGACTACAAGACCGCCATCAAGGCGCTGAACATGGCGCTGTGCGTGAATTCCGGCACACCGGTCCCCCGGGTCTGAGCGCGCTCTGCGATGGATCAAAGCCCGCTGCGTGCGGGCTTTTTTGTTGGGTGCTGGGATGGTGAAGGAGTCACATTTTGATAGCTGCCAACGCTTATCCATAAAGCGCTGGGGCCTTTTTTTGCTCATATTCTTGGGCTTTGGCGCCGTGGAGCACGAGCGGGCCGTGCCAGGTCGGCCAGGGCGCCCTCCAGCTGAGGGTGCACAAAGCGGTAGCCGTGGGCGAGTGCGGCATGGGGTACGGGGTTCTGCCCGTCCAGCAGCAGGCACGACATTTCTCCGAGCAGGGCGCGCAGCGGCCAGCCGGGCACTCGCATCCACACCCGGCGGCCGAACGATGCGGCCAGGGCCCGGGCGAACGTCGCCTGCGTCACCGCCTGGGGCGCCACGGCATTGACCGGGCCTTGCACCTCCGGGTTGGCCATGGCAAACCGCACCAGGCCCACCGCATCGTCCAGATGCACCCAGGGGGCAGGCTGCCGCCCATGGCCCAGCACGGCGCCCAGGCCCAGGCGGGCGCTCAGGGCCTGCATGGGGTAGGCGCCACCACCGTGGCCCAGCACCACGCCCAGGCGCAGGCGCACCACGCGCACGCCCAGGGCTTCGGCGCGGCGGGCCTCGTGTTCAATGGCGGCGCACAGGTCCGACTGGAACTCGCCCGGGCAGGGTGGGGCGGATTCGTCCAAGGGTTCCATCGACGCGTCGGGCGAGGCACCATAGAAGCCCACGGCCGATGCGCTGACGAGCACGCGGGGCGGGCGGTGCAGGCGCCGCATCAGTGCCACAACCGCCACCGTGGTGTTCACGCGGCTGTCCAGCAGCTCGCGCCTGCGCGCGGCCGTCCAGGGCATGCCCAGCACGCGGGCCCCGGCCAGGTTCACGACGGCGTCGATGGGGGTCTCGGGCGGTATGGCCTCCAGCGTGTCCACCACCCAGACGGCGGGGCCCAGATGGGCGCGCGCCTGCACGGCGTCCCGGGCGAGCACGATCACACGCTCGCCGTGGCACACCAGCTCGGCCACCAGCGCGCTGCCCACAAAGCCGGTGCCGCCGGTGACCAGGATCGCGGGACGGGGCAGGTGCCCGTTGCCCGTGGCACTGCCGGTGTGTGCGGATGCGGATGCAGATGCAGATGCAGATGCAGATGCAGCAGGCTGGCGCGCGCTGCCACCCAGCTGCCACACGGCCAGCGCGTTGCGTATGCTCCAGGCCCACACGCCCACGGCGAAGGCCGTGAACAGCCACGACACCCAGCCGTGCGGTGCCAGCACCATGGCGGTGGGCAATTGCACCCAGGTCCAGAGCAGCGGCGCCATCAGCGCGAGAAAGATGCCGTAGCTGATGGTCAGCAGCGTGTGCAGCAGCCGCTCGAGCGGCGGCAGACGCCGGGTGCGGTCTTCCTCCAGAAAGTCGGCCAGCGTGATGCACAGCTCGGCCACCAGCAGCGTGCCCAGCAATGCGGCAAACGCGCCGCGCCATTCAAACCAGGCCAGGCCAAAAAAGACGATGCCGTAGATGGCCTCGCGAGCGGCGTGCAGCGCCAGTTCGTGACGGGCCGAGGTGCGATGGGGCAGGCGGGCCTCCAGTTCGTGGTGCCAGAGGTTGTCGAACGCGCCCATGGCGGCTTGCACCGAGAGCAGCAGAAAAAGGGTGTTCATGGGGGTCATGGCGAAGACTTCGGTGGCGGGGGGACTCAGGCAGCAAAAATGATGGTATCGGTGTCGTCGTGGTCCGCAACGGGATCGGTGAATACGCCGCATTGGTAGAAGGTCTCGCCCCACCAGGGGTGAGCCATGCTCAGCGTGAAGCGAAACCGGCCGCCGCCCAGGTCCGCATGCGCAACGCTGCACGTGCCGGGGGTCAGCAGCGTGGGCACGGGGATGCGCACACGCCCCAGCACCCAGAAATAGCGGCGGCTGCGAAAGACCAGCGCGCCGTCTTCTTCGAGCACATCGAGCGACATGCTCAAGCCGCCGTCCGTGCGCTCGCGCAGGCCGCCGTCGGCGCCCAGCTCCTTGGTGGACCGTACGGTGCAGCCGCTGCGTCCTTGGCGGTCGCCATGAAAGCACCGCTCCCACACCATGCCGCCGCGCCCATTGCCGCTCACGCGCACGGTGGCGGGCAGGTCTGTGGTGTTGAGGTGCGCAAGCGGGCCGCCCCAGAGCCGTGCCAGCGCCGCAAACACATGGCCGATGCGCGAGCACCGCAGCTCCATCACGCCGTGGTAGGTCACGTCCGGGTGGGCCACCCCAAAGCGGCGTTGCACGGCGCGGGGCAGCCGGGCCCAGGCAGCAGAACCGGCCAGCGCCGGCAGGTCCAGCGGGCGCGCTGGCAATGCATCCGTGGCGGTGGGGCGGGCGGCGGTGGAAGTGAACAGGGCGAACATGGAGGGCCTTTGCTGGAAGCGGCACTTGCGCTTCTTGTGGCTCTCTATTGCGAAAGTCGGGCCAGCCCGCCTGCAAGCTGCAAGTGGTTGATTTCATTGGAAATCGCTCCAAGACCTGCATACCTGGTTTACAGTCCGTCGGCGGCCAACCGTCAACCGCAGGAACAGGTTGCCGTTCCTTCCTCCAACGTCCCGGTCATCCCTTCTCCTCCCATGCTGATCCACGCCGTTCTCGGGTTCGCGCTGCTGGAAACCCTGGTGCTGGCCGCCGTGCTGCTCGCCTTTGCCGACCGGGTGGCGGGCGCGCGGCTGCTGTCAGCGTTTCTGGTGGGCATATCGCTCTGGATGGTGGGCAACGAGCTGCCCAACTGGTTCGGCCCCGACACCGAGCGGGTGATGATGCTGCTGCTCTCCACGGCGCCGTTCACCTCGGTGCTGTTCTTTCATTTCTGCGTGGTGTTTTGCCGTGTGAACCTGGGCCGCGCGGGCCTTGCCGCCGCCTACGTGCTGGGCGCGGGCGCCACCCTGTCGGCCATGCTGATGACGCCGGGGCATATCGAGCAGCACCCGGACATTGGCTGGATTGCTGTGGCAAATCCCGTGGGCTGGGTCGCGAGCATGGCCTGGGTCGTCCTGGGGATTGGAGGCGTGTCGGTGCTGCTGCATGCCCTGCTGCGCGCGCGGCGGGAGGGCGACGGGCAGAAGTTCCGGCAGATCGCGGCGGTCACGGCTTCGTGCCTCTGGGGCATGCTCTGCCTCACGGGCTACGGCATCGCCGTGCTGGGCTGGCCTGTCTACCCGTTTCCGCTGCTGGGCCTGCCGCTGTATTCGTTGATCCTGGTCTACGGCATCCTGCGCTACGGCGTGTTTGTGGCCAACGCCTGGGCGCGCCGCGCGCTGGTATGGGCGCTCTTGCTGGCGCTGGGTGCGCTGGTGGTCGCCCTCACGCCCCTGCTCACGTTCGAGTCGCGCTGGTTGGGCGGCCTGGCCGTGGCGGCCAGCGTGCTGGCGCTCAACGGCCCGGTTCGGCGCGTGGCCGAGCGGCTTGTGTACCCGGGCGGACGCGTGTCCATTGCCGACCTGGACGCCTGGCGCAGCGCGCTGCTGCCCGCCGAAACGCCCGAAGCCCTGGCGCAGCAGGCGGCGGCGCTGCTGAGCCAGCGCATTGGCACGCAGGTGGAAGTGCACATCGGCGAGCCGCCCGCGCCCGCGCCCACCAGCAGCAGCATGCCTCGGCTGGCCTGTTCACGGCGCAGCAGCGGCGACCGCTGGCACGCCACGCTCCACGGCTGGGACGCCGCCCCCCCTGGCCCGCGCCACGTGGCCGAGCTGTTTGGCACCGTGGTGGCTGAAGCCGCCGCCCGGGTGGAGCAGGCCCAGCATGCGGCCGCCCGCGAGCGCGACCGCCAGCTGCAGGCCCGCCTGGCCGAGCTGGGCACGCTGGCCGCCACCGTGGCACACGATATCCGCAACCCGCTCAACATCATCTCCATGGCCGTGGCCGCAGCCCCCGGCGACACCCGGCGTGAAGTGGCAGAGCAGGTGGCGCGGATCTCCAACCTCACCCACGACCTGCTGGACTACGCCAAACCCTGGAAGCTGAGCGTGGACACCATCGACCTGGCCACCCACGTGCGCAACGCCGCCCTGCGGCTGCCCGACGTGAGCCTTGGCCATGGCCTGGATCAGCCCCTGTGGGTGCCGGCCGACCCGCGGCGGGTGGACCAGGTGCTGACCAACCTGTTCGAGAACGCTCGCGTCGCCGCATCGGCCACCGATGAACCCGCCGCGCCCGGCAAGGCCGCCACCCACAGCCATGTGCACATCGACGCGGAACGCACCGCGGACGCCGTGTGGCTGCATGTGTGCGATGCGGGCCCCGGCGTGCCGGCTGAGATCCGCAGCCGCCTGTTTGAGCCGTTTGCATCACGCAGCCCGGGCGGCACCGGGCTGGGCCTGGCGATCGTGGCGCGCATCATGGCTGCGCACGGCGGATCGGTGGTGCTGGCCGAGCGCGCCCCGTGGAGCACCTGCTTCACGCTCCGATTCCCCCTGACGACGACATCTGCATGATCTCTACCTCCGCCTCCACACCCCTGCCCGGCGACGCCACTGCCGCCGACGCCGAGGCCCAGAACGGACACGTGCTGCTGGTGGACGACGAGGCCGCATTTCAGCGCCTGGGCGGCGCGTTTTTGCGCAACCTGGGCCACACCGTCACGCTGGCCGGCGATGGTGAACAAGCGCTGGCGGCCTTTGCCAAACAGCAGCCCGAGTTGGTGCTGCTCGACCTGGCCATGCCACCGCACATGGACCCGGAGATCGGGCTGGAGCTGATCCCGCGCTTTGCCCGTGTGCCCGTGGTGGTGCTCACCGGCCATGGCGACCATGCGTTGGCCCTGCGCGCCACCGAGCTGGGTGCCTGGGACTTTCTCACCAAGCCCATCGACCCCGACATGCTGCGCTTTGTGGTGGCGCGCGGGCTGCGCAAGGCGCGGCTGGACGCGGAGCTGGCCACGCTGCGTGAGGGCCAGGCGCTGGACGACCTGGGCATGGTGGGCCAGGCGGCGGCGACGGTGCAGCTGCGCGCGCTGGTACGGCGCGTTGCGCCCACCCAGGTGAGCGTGCTGGTGCTGGGCCCCACGGGCACCGGCAAGGAGCTGGTGGCCCGCGCGCTGCACGCCTGCAGCGCGCGTCGCAACGAGCCGTTCGTGGCCATCCACTGCGGGGCGCTGTCGGCCGAGCTGCTGGAGAGCGAGCTTTTTGGCCATATGAAGGGCAGCTTCACCGGCGCTTACCGCGATCAACCCGGCCTGGTGGAGGCCGCGCACGGCGGGACGCTGTTTCTGGACGAGGTGGGCGAGATGCCGCCGCCCATGCAGGTCAAGCTGCTGCGCTTTCTGCAGGAGGGCACCTTTGTGCCGGTGGGCGGCCGCGTGCAAAAGCGCGCCGACACCCGCGTGGTGGCCGCCACCCACCGCGACCTGGAGGCCATGGTGCGCGAGGGCAGCTTCCGCGAGGACCTTTTCTACCGCTTGAAGGGCGTGGTGCTGCGCACCCCCTCCATCGCCGAGCGGCCGGCCGACATCCCCTTGCTGGCCACGCGTTTCGTGCACCGCGTGGCGCCGCGCGCGGGTCTGTCGCCCAGTGCGCTGGCGTGGCTGATGGCCCGCGAATGGCCGGGCAACGTGCGAGAACTCAAGGCCGTGGCCGAGTCCGCCGCTGCCTTGCTGATGCCCGATCAGCGCGAGGTGGATGCCGAGCTGCTGCAGCTGGCGAGCGGCGACATGGGCGCCCTGGGCGCCTTGGGCGACGCGGGCGAGCCGTTTCACCACACCGACCCCGCGCACCCGACCGATGCGCAGCTGGCGGTACCTGGGATCACGGGTCCGCTGGACGCCGCACTGACCGAACTGGAACTGCGCATGGTGCGCGACACCCTGGCCGCCACGGGCGGCAATCAGTCGGAGGCGGCGCGCAGGCTGGGCATCTCGCGCGTGGGGCTGGTCAAGAAACTGACGCGCCTGGGCCTGCGCTGAATCACGCCTTTGTTCGGCCTTTTCGGCCCTTTCAGCCCTTCTGCGGGGCGGCCTGCGGCGTGTTCGCGCCCTGGGGCGTGGCGCCGCTCGCCTTGGGCCGGGCACCGATCAGCATCACCCCCGCCAGCACCAGCGCGGCACCCCCCATCTGCCAGGCCGTGAGCGGCTCGTCCAGCAACCAGGCGCTGAAGAAGATGGTGAGGATGGGCCCCAGCGTGCCGATGAGCGCTGTCTTGGGGGCGCCGATGCGGCGGATGGCGGCCGAGGTCATGAACACCGGCAGCACGGTGGAGAACACGGCCATGCCCACGGCATGCCCGTACACCGGCAAAGGCTGCACCAGGGTCGACACAGGCTGCGTGGCGACAAAGTGCGCCAGCGTGGCCACGGTGGACACCAGCATTGCCAGCGCGGTGAAACGCGCCGCGCCCAGGCGGCGAATGGCTGGCTCGCTGCCGGCCTGGTAGAAGGCATACGAAACGGCCGAGCCGAACACAAACCCCGCCCCGATCCACACCGCCCGCGCATCCCCTGCAATGTGCAGGTCGTGCGCAAACGCCAGGCCGATGCCCGCGTAAGACAGCAGCAGGGCGCCCATCTCTCGGCGCGAGGCCGTCTTGCCCAAAAACAGCACCCCAATCAGGATGGTGAGCGTGGGGTAGGTGAACAGGATCAGCCGCTCCAGGCTGGCCGAGATGTACTGCAGGCCCACAAAGTCCAGAATGCTGGCCCCGTAATAGCCCAGCAGGCCCAGCGCCACCACGGCCAGCCAGTCGCGCAGCGCCAGCGGCGCCAGGTGGCGGCTGGCGCGCCAGCCGACCCAGGCAAACACCGGCACCGAAAACAGCATGCGCAGCGCCAGCAGGGTGACCGAATCCACGGGCGCAGCCTGCGGCACGGCGTAGGCCAGCTTCACGAAAATCGCCTTGAACGAGAACCCGAAGGCGGCCAGCACGGCCAGCGCGAGTCCGATGCGCTCGGGCGACCATTTTTTGAATGACATGGGGGAGTGAGCAAGGGTAAACAAAGAGAACGGATCGAACGGATGAGGCTGCGGATGCTTCAGCCTCGGCTGTTCGTTTTTTTGCAATGGTGGCTGCAGAATGCAAGAGGCACAATTGCCCATCTCCCACGGTAGCGTTCGTCAAAGCCGAATGCGCCGGTGTCTTTGGTCTCTTTGTTGTCCTGTATCCCCATGAACTACGACCTGACGGACCTGCGCCTTTTTGTGGCGGTGGCGGAAGAGGGCAACCTGACACGCGGCGCGGCGCGCGCCTTTTTGGCGCCATCGTCGGCCAGCCACCGCATTCGCCGCCTGGAAGAGGCGCTCAACGCCACCCTGCTGGAGCGGCAGGCCCGGGGCGTGCAGCTGACCCGCGCGGGCGAGGCCCTGCTGCGCAACGCGCGCCAGGTGTTGGCCAGCCTGGAGCAGATGCACGCCAACCTGTCGCCCTTTGCCACGGGCATCCGCGGCCACGTGAGCCTGTGGGCCAATACGCATGCCACGCACACTTTTCTGCCGGACGACCTGGCCGGTTTTCTGCGCCAGCACCCGCAGGTCAGCGTGAGCCTGGAAGAGCGCACCAGCGCCGAGATCGTGGTGGCCGTGGCCGGTGGCGAGATCGACGTGGGCGTGCTGGCCGACAGCGGCCACAGCGCGGGGGTGGACCTGCTGCCCTACCGGCAGGACCGGCTCGTGCTCATCGTGCCGCGCGGCCATGCGCTCTCGGCCCGCGGCAGCACCGGCTTTGCCGAAGTGCTGGACCACCCGTTCGTGATGCTGCACGCGGGCTCGGCCATCCACACCTTCACGATGAACACGGCCGCCACGCTGGGCCGCCACCTGGACGTGCGCATCCAGGTGCGCAGCTTCGAAGCCGTCTGCCGTATGGTGGGCGCGGGCGTGGGCATCGGCCTGGTGCCGCGCAGCGCGGTGCGCACGGCAGGCCTGACCGAGCCGCCGGTGGTGCTGGCCATGGACGAGCCCTGGGCACAGCGCGATCTGCAGATCTGCGTGCGCAGGGGCACGGCCCTGCCAGGCTTTGCCCAGGCGCTGGTGGATGCGCTGCGCGCCCGCGCGCTGTGAACGGCGTGGCCGCGCCGCAGGCATGATGCGGCCCTTCGACCCTCTGCTCTCTCACAAGGAAGATCCGTGCCCCATCACTTCGCTCTTCAAGCATCCATGCCCGAACCAGCCCGCATGACGACGACCGGGCGGGAGCACGCACCATGACGCGCCCCATGCCCGCCCCGGTGCCCGCCAGCACCGACGCCGTGAAGCTGGTTGCGGTGGAGTTGCTGTCCGATCACTGGTACACGCTGCGCAAGGTGACGTTGGACCAGCGCCGGCGTGACGGCCAGTGGCAGCGCCAGGTGCGCGAGGCCTATGACCGGGGCAACGGCGCCGTCGTGCTGCTGCACGACCCGCGCCGGGACACGGTGGTGCTGACGCGCCAGTTCCGGCTGCCCACCTTCCTGAACGGCAATCCGCAAGGCCAGCTGATCGAAGCCTGCGCGGGCCTGCTCGACGGCGACGACCCCGAAACCTGCGTGCGCCGCGAGGCCGAAGAGGAAACAGGTTTTCGCGTGCGCGCGCCGCGCAAGGTGTTCGAGGCCTACATGAGCCCGGGTTCGGTGACCGAGAAGCTGCACTTCTTCGTGGCCGACTACGAGGCTGCCGACCGCATCCGCCAAGGCGGCGGCATGGTGGAAGAGGGCGAAGACATCGAGGTCATCGAGATGCCGCTCGATGAAGCACTGGCCGGCATCCGCACCGGGCAGATTCAGGACGGCAAGACCGTGATGCTGCTGCAGCATGTGGCGCTGCAGCGGCATCCATCCAATCAACCGCCCCACGGTGGTCGTTGATCCACGCGCTGTTGATGCTATATATTTAATAGCTTCTGGCGCTTTGTGGATAAGCGCTGAAGCCTGTTTTTATTCAATATTTTTCTTTTTCAGCCCCCATGCAATCCCTGCTCGACGCCATCGCCACCATGCCTTTGCCCACCGAGGCGCAGCGCATCTTCCACGGCCGGGGCGGCATGCACCCGGGCTGCGAGCAGTGGGTGCTGGACGCGTACCCGCCTGTCTTCGTGCTGACCCGCTTTGCGCCCGCCACCGATGAGGAACTGGCGGCCGTGGGCGCGGCGCTGCAGGCGCGCTGGGCGCAGATCGCGCCTGCGGGAGAGCCGCTGAACTGGGTCTTTCAGCATCGGGGCGAAGCCCTGCGGGTGGAAGGCCGCAGCGACACGCGCCTGATGGCCGGCGCCGTGCCTGACCCGCACGTGGTGATGGAAGGCGCCACCCGCTACCGGGTGCATGTGCTGCGCGGGCAGAACCACGGCCTGTTTCTCGACATGGCGGCGGGCCGCCGCTGGGTGCGCGACTTCGTGGCTGCACGGCAAGGCGACCGCTACGGCCTGAAGGTGCTCAACCTGTTCGCCTACACCTGTGCGTTCTCGGTGGTCGCGCTGCAGGCGGGCGCGCGCCAGGTGGTCAACGTGGACATGAGCCACGGCGCCATCGGCATCGGGCAGCAAAACCATCAGCTCAACGGCATCACCACCGGTGCGGCTTTCCTGCCGCACGACATCTTCAGCAGCTGGGGCAAGATCAACCGCAGCGGCCCCTACGACCTCGTCATCGTCGACCCGCCCAGCTACCAGAAGGGCAGCTTCGTCGCCACCAAGGACTACGCCCGCCTGATGCGCCGCCTGCCCGACCTGCTGGCGCCCGGCGGCCACGCGCTGCTGTGCCTGAACGCTCCCGAGCTCGGCCTGGCCTTTTTGCAAGACCAGATGCGCGAGCTGGCGCCCGAGCTGCAGTTTGTCGAACGCGTGGCCAACCCGGCGGTGTTTGCCGATGTGGACGAACACAGGGCATTGAAGGTGCTGGTGTACCGCGCGCCGGCAGCGCCTTGGGGCTGAGCGCCCTGGCGCGCCCGTGCGGTTTCTGGGCGGCGCCGTGCCAATGTTCAGTTGCATGAACTGCGCTGCCACGCCAGCATGGCCCCGCCGCCCCGCCGCCACCCATTTCAGGAGCCCGCCATGCGCTTGACCGCCGCCCAGTTCCACGCCGAAGCCGCCCCCGCCGTCGCGCAGATGCGCGCCGAGGGGCTGGACCGCAAGGCCTACAGCGACGCGCTGGACGCTGCGGGCCGGCAGTATGTGGACCTGGTGATGGAGGGCGGGGGCGTGCTGGGCATCGCTCTGGTGGGCTATCTCTATCTGCTGGAGCAGGCGGGGCTGCGGTTTTCGGCCCTGGGGGGCGCGTCGGCCGGGTCCATCACGGCGCTGGTGCTGGCCGCGCTGGGTGAGCCGAGCGAGCCCAAGTGCGGCCGGCTGGTGGAAATCGTGGCCAACATCCCCATGGCGGAGTTCATGGACGGCAAGGACGACGATGACGACGACGCCCGCGATTTCATCAACACCCTGCTCAGGCGCCCCGGCCTGGCCCGGGGGGTGTGGAAGGGCGTGCAGGTGGTGGACAACCTGCGCACGATGCAGGGCCTGAACCGGGGCGACCGCTTTCAGGCCTGGCTGACGCGGGTGCTGGCAGACTGCGGCATTTCCACCACCCGGGCCCTGCGCCAGCGCATGGCGGCCACGCCGCTGGACTGGCACCTGCGCCCGGGCAGCCTGCATGCCGCATCGCAGCTGCAGGGCGCTCCCGCGTTGCCGCCGCTGGATGCGGGCAAGGACTACCTGTGCATCGTCGCGGCCGACATCGCCACCGAGACCAAGGTGGAGTTCCCGCGCATGGCCGGGCTGTACTGGGCCGACCCGGACGCGGTGAACCCGGCGGACTATGCGCGCTGCTCGATGTCGATCCCGCTGTTCTTCCGGCCCTATCGCGTGCCGATGCAACTGCGCGACGCTGAGCACCGCAAGCTGTGGTGCCAACTGGCCGGCATGGACGAGCGCGACATGGACCCGGGCCGCGTGCCGCCGTTCCCGCCGCCCGAGGCCTGCTTCATCGACGGCGGCGTGTTGTCCAACTTCCCCATCGACGCCTTTCACAACACCCTGAAGGTGCCCACGCGGCCCACCTTGGGCGTGAAGCTGCAGTGGGACGACCGCAGCCACACCATCGCCAGCCTGACCAAGGTGGTGACGCAGACCTTCAATGCGTCGCGCCACTGCCTGGACTATGAGTTTTTGCGCAAGAACCCCGACTTCAAACAACTGGTGGCGTATATCGACACGGCCGACCACGACTGGCTGGACTTTGAAATGAGCGACGAGGGCAAGCTGGACCTGTTCCGCCGAGGTGCCGAGGCCGCGCGGGCGTTTCTGGCCGGGTTTGACTGGGAGGGCTACAAGAAGACCCGCGAGCACCTGGTGGGGGCCTATGCGCAGGCCTGGGGCGGGCGGTAGCGTCTTCTGCGCACGTCTTAGAACGTGTTTACGATCCCCTGCGAGATCGTAAACACGTTCTTAGGGGCTGAGTCGAATCAATACACACCCAAGGCCAGCCCCGTGGCCATCGCCGCGCCCAGTTCGCGGCAGCGCTGCAGGTCGGCCTCGCCGATGTGCTTGGGCGCCAATATGGCCTCGGGCGTCTGCGCGTGGGTGCACACGATCAGCGGGTCGGCCACGGCGTTCAGGCGCCAGCCGGTGGCAATGCGGGCCATCTGCCGCGCCGCGTTGGCGCCGTCGCTGCCCGCACACACCAGCGCGGCATAGGGGCGGCCGTTCGCCTGGTCCAGCACCGGGTAATAGCAGCGGTCAAAAAAGTCCTTCATCAGCCCGCTGATGGCGGCCAGGTTCTCTGGCGTGGCAAACACATAGCCGTCGGCCGCCAGCATGTCGGCGGCGCCGGCCTCGCGGGCGTGCAGCAGCCGCACCTGCATGCCGGGTTCGGCCTCCTGCGCGCCCTGCAGCGCAGCCTCGGCCATCTGGCGCGTGCCGCCGGTCAGGGAGTGATAAACGATGAGCAGGGTTTTGCGGGTGGCGGTCATGGGCAATGGGGTGTATCTACTCACATTTTGATAGCTGTCTGCGCTTTATCAGCAAGCGCTGAGGGCCAAAAACATTCAATAAAAATGGCGAAGGGCCAGCGGCAGGGTCATCCACCGGCGTCCAGCAGCGCCACCACACGGTCCCAGTCTGCGGGCTCGACAGGCGTGATCGACAGGCGGCTGCCTTTTTGCAGCACGCGCAGCCCGGCCAGTTCGGGCCGCGCGCGCAGCTCGGCCAGCGGCAGCAGCCGTGTCTTGCTGAGGGCCTGCACGTCCAGCAGCAGCCAGCGGGGTGCGTCGGGCGGCGACTTGGGGTCGTGGTAGGGCGATGTGGGGTCGAACTGCGTGGGATCGGGCCGGGTGGTGCTGGCCACCCGGGCCAGGCCGGCAATGCCGGGCTCGGGGCAGCTGGAGTGGTAGAACAGCACGCCGTCTCCCACCTGCATCTCGTCGCGCATGAAGTTGCGCGCCTGGTAGTTGCGCACGCCCGTCCAGGGCACGGTGGCGTTGGGGGCGGCCAGTGCGTCGTCGATGGAGCATTCGTCGGGCTCGGATTTCATGAGCCAGTAGCGGGCGGGGCGCGGGGAGGAGTGGGTGGACATGGGCGCCATTCTGGCAAAGCTGTGGTGGTGTGCATACACCGTTATGGCGTGTGCGATGCTTCACATTTTGTAGCTGCTTGCATCGATGCAGTAAGCGCTAGGGGCCATTTTGGCTCGATATTTTCACCGTGGCGCTGCCTTGTGGAAGGCCTTGCAAGACCACAGCACCCGCAGGACTTGCAAAACGCCTTGGCCGGTGGGGTGAGACGCCGCAGAATCAGCGCCCCCGGCTTCCGGGTTCAACACCGCACCCCCGCCCTGGGGGGCACAGAGGGAGGGTGAATGGCCAACCAGGCAGGTCGTCGCACACACCGCGCAACGCACGCGGCAGGCGCCAGCGCGAAGAGCGGGGGCGGCCCGTGGCTGCTCATGCTGTTCGCAGTGCCGTTTGCCGCCGTGGGCATTGGCATGCTGCTGCTGGGCGTGCTGCCCACGCTGTATGACTGGGCGCGCATGCAGTCCTGGAACGAAGTGCCGGCGCGGGTGGTGTCGGCACAGCTCAACACGCACCGCGGCAGCAAGTCGGGCAACACGTATAGCGTCTCGGCCCACTACCGGTACGAGGTGGCGGGCGTTGCGTACGATGGTTTTCGACCCGCCATCAATACCTCGGCCGACAACGTTGGCAGCTTTCATGCCAGCCTGGCGTCGCGCCTGGAACACGCCCAGCGCAGCGGCTCGCCCACGCCCGTGTGGGTGAACCCCTCGCGCCCGCAAGATGCCGTGGCGGACCGCAGCCTGCGCCTGGGCCTGCTCGGGTTTCGCATGATTTTTGTGGTGCTGTTCGGCGGTGTGGGACTGGGCCTCTTGGCCTGGGGCTGGCACCTTCGGCGTGCCCCGGCCCTGAACGCGGCGCGCCTGCAGGCCGCTGGCGGTGTGCCCTGGCTGGCCCGCAAGGCCTGGGCGGACAACCGCATCCGCTCGGGCAAGCGCTGGGAAGTGTGGCTTGCCTGGGGCTTTGCGGTGGTGTGGGGCGGCATTGTCTACCCGGCGGCCGTGTCCGCGTTGCCGCGTGCCTTGCGCCAAGAGAACTATGCGGTGGCGGGCCTGCTGGCTGCCATGGCGGCCGTGGGGCTGGGCCTGCTGGTGTGGGCCGTGCGCGCCACGCTGGACGCGCGCCGCCATGGCGAGGTGTCCCTGGTGATGGACCCGTTCCCCGGCTCCATCGGCGGCCATGTGGGTGCCAGCGCCGATCTGCCCGCCGTGCCGTTTCGCCCCGGCTTGCGGTTTGCCGTCACGCTGTACTGCGCCTACCACTACCAGCGTCGCAATGCGGGCAGCCATGAACGCTCCGAATCGCGCGAGCACATCGTCTGGCAGGCGGAAGGTGCGGCGCAGGTGCAGCCGCAAGGGGCCGGCAGCCGCGTGTCGTTCCGCTTCGATGTGCCCCGGGGGCTGCCGCAGTCGCAAGACCCCGCAGGCAACAGCGAGCACCACTGGACGGTGGTGCTGGAGAGCACCGAACCGGCACTGAAGTTCTCGCGCCGGTTTGAAGTGCCGGTGTACGAAACCGGCGTCGAATCCACCTGGCTGGCGCAGGACGCGGCCAGCCACCCGCAGATGCAGGACCGGCGCGATGCCGAACTGCAGGCCGTGAGCGACATCGAGGCCGTGGACGGCGGCGTGCGCCTGTACCAGCCTTACGGCCGCCTGTGGCGGCAGAACCTGCTGTGGCTGGTGCTGGGGGGCGCGTTTTTTGGCATGGGCGCTGCGGCCGGATCCATGGGTGCCCCGGTGCTGTTCCCCATCGTGTTTGGCGGCGTGGGCGGCGCCATGCTGGTGTGGGGCCTGTATGCCCTGTGCAACAGCCTGCGCGTGCAGCTGGACGGCCAGGGCCTGCACACCGAGCGCCGTCTGCTGGGCCTGATGCTGGCCTGGCGGCGCGTGCCCGCCGCCGCCATTGCGCGCCTGGCCGTCAAGGAAAGCTACACCCAGCACAGCGGCGGCCAAAGCACCACGTTTTACCGGCTGCAGGTGCAGCTGCGGAGCGGCAAGCGCGTGACCATTGCCGACAGCCTGCGCGGCCGTGCGGTGGCCGACCAGCTGCTCGCGCAAGTGGCCAGGGCCACGGGCTACCCGCGCGACTGAGAGCCTGTTCAATGTCTTTTTGGAGTCGCACAAGGTCCTTGCCGGGATGGGATGC